>CBDUMN010000036.1:0-33210 GCA_965368335.1 uncultured Rhodospirillales bacterium | reverse complement strand
GTCAGCAGCAACTGCAATCGCCAGGTATCCAACTGCCAGACGTTGCCGGCGACACTGTCCAGATAGCCTCGTTCAACCTGCTCGAAATGCGACGTGATGGCGTCCAGGTCGCGTCCGTACTCCGACCAAAGCTGTATGCTCGTCGTAATCAGCGTAATCACGGAACTGAAGATGACCAGCGCTTTGATCAGCTTGATGGCAATTCGGGTCGGATGAAAAAGTTTCGCCATTATTCTTTTAAATTCGCCGTTGGCAAAATGAGCACGATGGTTTTAATGGCGACGGCTTTCCTAACTCACCGCGCCGAATTTATAATACTAACATCTCTCTCAACGCTTTAGGGCATTTCCAACACCCTCACGCCCGAAGGTTTGTTTCCCACCGTTTATAGCATGGTCCCTTAAAACCTAGTTTTCAATCGCTTGAGCAATGAATTGTTTCTGTTTCAAAGCCAAGACGCCTTCTTTTTTCATGGTCTCAAGAGCCGCCGTCAATTTTGGCACTAAAGCTGCGTGTTTTTTGTGGAGCAGGTGATAGACGGGCAATCTCTCCAACGAAGGCTCAAGCTTTATAACGTGCCTCGCATTTGTTCTACCTATGGCGATTTCGGCCGCAATCGCATTGAGAACGGCAACCTCCACACGATCACTTTCGATCAGTTCGACCGCATCCTCGGATGATTTCACAAGCTTGAGGGGTTGGTTCGACAGTTTCTCTTCAACAAGCTTGAACCCTTTAATCGACGTCACCGTATGGCCCGCGAGTTCATTCCAGCTTTTAATGTCGATGGGATGCTCGGAATGAGTAAACGCCGCAAGTTCGGAATAGAAAATCGGAACAGGAACCTTGACCAGATTTTGATATTTTTTCAGGACAAAGGCGAGGCGCGCCACTTCACCGTCGGCGTGGCCCGCATTGGCCTCAACGACTGATCGGGCGCCCGGATAGGGCGCAAATTTGATTTCAATTCCAGCCCGAGAATAGGCTTCCGTCAATACGCTTTCCGCAAGACGATTGGTGATAACGTGATCGCGGGTCGCCAACACCAAAGGCTCCGCCGCTACGGAGAACGCCGGAGCGATTATCGTAGCCCATAAAGTCATCAGGAACACCCAAGCCCGAGGCCGTTCCATCCCTTTCCCCTTTTCCCACACCAAACCGCATTTTTCCGCTTTTATTGGACGATTTACTAAGTGTAACGCCATTGACCGACTTTTAAAACAAGTAGGAACGCTAAGGAAAGTTTCCTAATTTTATATTCCATCGGCAAATTAGAATTATATTCTAGAATATAATTCTAATTTGTTCTATATTGCCAGAATGAACCAACGAAAAGTTGAAATTTTGGAGGCGGCTCTCGCCTGCTTTGCCGAGATCGGCATAGCGGCAACGACCATTGAGCACATTCGGCTCCGCTCAGGTGCGAGCACCGGCTCCATCTACCATCATTTCGGCAATAAAGAAGGCATCGCCGGAGCTCTTTACCTTCACGGCAAGGCGCTCTATTGGAAAGGCGTCTTCCAAGTGTTGGAAAAAGCCCAAACCGGTGAAGAACTGATCAAGGGCGTCGTTCATCATCACCTGGACTGGACCGAAGACCATCCCGACTGGGCGCGCTATCTCCTCTACATGCGTCGTGACGCCGCCATAAAAGAGGCCGAAGCCGAACTGCGCCGCTCGACCGCGGAAACCCTTTCCAAAGTCGGCGCTATCGTCAGGCCCTTTGTTGAGCGGGGCGAGATCGCCCCCTATCCAAAAGAGCTTTACATCCCGCTGCTCATCGGCCCGGCCCAGGAGGTTATCCGCCACTGGCTGGCTGGCCGTAGCGACACGCCCCCTTCTCAAAACAAAGGCGCCCTGGCCGAAGCGGCTTGGCGTGTTTTCAACCCCGGACAATCAAAATGACGACCAACAGCTCCCCGACACTTGCAAAATGGCGGCGGTTTCGAAAAATTCCCGGCGGACGGCAGATATTCAGCGCTCTGATTGGACGCATGGTTCCCTATACCGGCACCATCGGACCGCGCGTCGAAGCCATTGAGCCCGGATACGCCCGCGCCTCCTTCCGCGACCGGCGCAAAGTCCGCAACCACCTCAATTCCGTTCACGCCATCGCCATGATCAATCTGGCAGAACTGACCTGTTCGCTGGCCCTATCGGCCGCTCAACCGAGAAACGGCCGCTGGATCGTCACCGGCATGGACGTGGAATACGTCAAGAAAGCCCGTGGGCGGATAACGGCCGAATGCACCGCGCCGGAGGTCGACTGGACAAAAGAGCAAGAACACCGGGGAGAGGTGATCCTCAAAAACCCGCAGGGGGAAACCGTCGCCATCGCACACACCAACTGGAAAACCGGCCCTACGGAGTAACGCCATGGAAAACGAACGAATTCAATACGTCACTTTTCCCGCGCTCGACGGTTTCGAACTGACCGGCACGGCCTATTGGCCGGAAGACGGAAAGGGCAATGGCGACGCGGTTTTGGTTGCGGCAGCCACCGGGGTCAAGCGGGGTTATTACCACAAATTCGCCCATTATCTCAGCGACCGGGGCTTCAAGGTCTTGACCTTCGACTATCGGGGCATCGGCCACTCCCGGCCTAACAGCCTTAAAGGCTTTGAAGCCGACATGGCCCAATGGGGGACCGACGACATGCCGGGCGCCATCACCTGGACTGAAGAAAATTTCAAGCCGAAGCGTCTACTCATGGTCGGGCATTCGGTCGCCGGCCAGATTTTGAGCATCGTACCCGACAACGAACGGTTCGACAAAATTCTCCTGGTCGCATCCCAGTTGGGAGAATGGCGCAACTGGAGCGGCATTCACCGCTTTAAAGTCCTGTTTTTCTGGTATGTGGCGCTACCCCTGCTGGTCGCTCTCAACGGCTATATGCCCGGCTGGCTCCTCGGTAGTGAAGACCTCCCCAAAGGCGTGGCGCTCAAATGGCGCAAATGGGGCATTGCGCCAGGCTATATCCTGTCTGACGGCCCTCATGTACGGGAAGGATTCGCGAAAGTTAAAGCATCAATGCTGTTTTACAGTCTGACCGACGACCTGATGTTCGGCCCCGACAAAGCTGTTCAAGCGCTGGTTGACGTTTATACGAACGCAAAGGCCGAGCGCCGACATGTGTCGCCTAAAGAGGCCGGTGAGAAATCCATCGGCCACTTCGGCTTTTTCAGCTCGCGCTTCGAGAAAAATCTCTGGGCTCAGTCCGGTGACTGGCTGGAAGAGGCTTAACCTCCACCAGCCCGTTTAATGATGGCGTCGAAATCGCACTCCGCAGGCAAGGTGCCGTAAGCACCGGTCCACGCAGGACCCAGACGGGATTGACAGAAGGCATCCGCCACGGCGGCAGGCGCATGCCGAACCAGCAAGGCCGCCTGCCAAACGACGGCCATCCGCTCGGTAATCCGGCGCGCCCGCAACTCCAAATCGGCCGTATTGGTCAGGTGCTCTTTCATCAGATCGAGAGCCTTATCCAGACGCCCATTGCCGCCTCGGCCCTTCTCAACTTCCGCCAAATAGACCCCGACGGCGTCCGGCTCTTTATGCATGGCGCGCAAAACGTCGAGGCACATAACGTTGCCCGAACCTTCCCAGATGGAATTGACCGGCGCTTCCCGATAGAGGCGCGGCAGCAGACTTTCCTCCACATAACCGGGCCCGCCATGGCATTCCATGGCTTCATAGGTATGGTTGGGAGCCCGTTTGCAAATCCAGTATTTTCCAATCGCCGTGCCGATCCGCGCCAGGGCGGCGGCCTGCTTATCGCCTGTTTGCGCTTCGTCGATGGCGCGACCCAGCCGCAGACTGAGGGTAATCGCGGCCTCCGCCTCGACGGCCAGATCGGCAACCACGTTGCGCATCAGCGGCTGGTCGATCAGTTTTTTCTGAAAGGCCGAACGATACGACACATGATGCAGGGCCTGAACCAAACCTTGACGCATCAGCGCCGAGGAGCCGAAGGCGCAATAGAAGCGGGTGCCCTGAACCATATCGATAATGGTTCGCACCCCGCGCCCTTCCGGCCCGACCATGACGCCCCAGGTGTCCTGAAGCTCCATTTCGGTCGATGCGTTCGAGCGGTTGCCCAGCTTATCCTTGATCCGCTGAAGGTAGAGGCCATTGCGCTCTCCATCGGGAGTCCACCGCGGCACCAGGAAGCAACTCAAGCCGCCATCTGTATAGGCCAGCGTCAGGAAGGCGTCGCTCATAGGGGCTGAACAGAAAAACTTATGGCCGGTCAATCGATAGGCCTCTCCGTCGCGCTCGGCCCTCGTCGAGTTGGCCCGTACGTCAGACCCCCCCTGCTTTTCGGTCATGAACATACCCATCTGAGCGCCGGTCTTCTCGGAAATGGGAATATCGCGCTGATCGTATTCGGTCGAGAGCAACTTGGGCACCCACTGCTCGGCGACGGCCGGTGTGGTGTTAAGCGCGGGAATGACGGCATAGGTCATGGCCATGGGGCAGAGCACGCCACCTTCTGCTTGGTTGAGCATATAGTTGAGCGCGGCATGGGCCACATGGCCGCCGGGCTTGGAATTGTTCCAGGCGAAGTTGGGCAGACCGTTGGAAACCGCAAGGGTGTGCAGTTCGTGGTAGGCCGGATGGAAGGCGATCTGATTGATCCGCATTCCATGCCGATCATAGGTTTTAAGTTCCGGGCTAAAGCGGTTGGCCTGATCGGCTTTCTCAAAGGTTTCTTCCGCTCCCGCCTGCTTGCCGAACTGCGCCAGATGCGCCTCGGCCCAGCCGCCGCCTTCGCGGGCCACACCCTCGCGCAAAGCCGCATCCGACGACCAAAGATCCTGATCGCCCATATGGGGCGGCATGTTGATAACCTCATGGGTTGGTAAATTGGCAATGGGCTTTTGCGGATGCATGGAAACCTCCCGGTTTTAAATATTATTTAGAAACGGCGTTCAGGCAGAAACGGGCGATGGCGCGGACGGAAGCCTCGGATTGTCCAGCCTCATCAACCTGGCCCGGCGCCAAAGGGCCGACCAGCGATTCGGCACAAGTCCCGACAAGGCAGTTGGCGACAACGGAAACATCCTGCTCTGGAAATTCACCACTGGACACGCCAGCCTCAACGATCATTTGAAAAACATCGGCATAGGAGCGCCGGAACACCAGACGTTCGGCGTCGACTTCCGGATCGACCGGCTCGAATATCATGGCGTAAGCCAGTCGCGGCGCCTTCAAAGCTCGACGAGCGAAGGTCTCAACAGCCGCCTCCAGACGTTCCGCCGCCGTGCCGTCAGCCGCCGCCACCTGGGCCATCACATCGACTTCACCCTGCGAAACCAGACGAAACACATCGGTCAGCACATCGGCCTTAGAAGGAAAATAGCGGTAGAGCGTTCCCGTCGCCACCCCCGCCGCAGCGGCGATGGAAGACATTTGAACGGCGGCGAAGCCTCCTTCGGCAATCGCCTCGCGCGCCGCTTTCAAGAGACGTTGGCGGGTTTGCTCCTTACGGACCCTGATTTTTTCCGTCTGACGATAAACCATAAAATGAACCATAATTCACTTTTTAGAAGTGAACAAGGATTCATTTCTTGTTATTCAGCCAATAGGCCCGCCACACGTCGCTCAATTATGTCGGGACCTTTTCCTCCCAACGCCTTAAGACGTCCCGTATTTTCAAGAATCAGACACCCAACCATATGGCTCACCAGATCGAGCACGGCTTGGCGGGCCCGAGCGGCGGGCCATCCCCTGGCTTCTTGGAGAAACGCCATCATCGGCATCAGACAATCTTCCAACTGGCCGTTAAGATGGGCATCCAGCGCTTTGGACAGGCCCCGTCGCTGCGCGCCCTGGAAGAGATAAAGCCCCAGGTCAAGCTCACGGGGGTAGGCGGCATAATAGAGATAAAATGCGCCGAGCGCCTCTTCAGCCGCCCCCCCCGCCTGAGCCGCCTCAACCTTTTGCTCGATCCAGTTTTTGAGTCTCTCCAGAGACTCCCCCAACAAAGCCGCATAGATATCTTCCTTGGTCTGAAAATGAAGATAGACCGTCCCTGCGGCGCAACCGGCTTTTTTGGCAATGGCCCGGATGGTCGCACTATCCAACCCATCTTCCAGAAACACCGCCTCGGCAGCATCCAGAATTCCCTGGCGCTTGAAGGCTTGAACCGCCGCCCGCCGTTTTGCCCGCGCCGGATCACTCACGGCGTCACCTTGCGCTCACGACCTTCGGGGATCGCACGACCGGAATCCCGCCACTCGACCGCCTTATGGAAACCTTCTTCCTCGGCATAATCCTTGAACCACACCCCTTCGGGGCTATGCCGCGTTATGCCGTCGAAAAGGGTTGCGATCATCTGCGTGTTGGCCAAGCCCATGGAATCGTAGGCCTGATTGATCATCATTTTTTGCATCATCAATTGGTTCTTGGGAACGCCCGCCATGCGCTCGGCCAACTCCATGACCCTTGCTTCAAGCTTCTCAGGGGCGACGGCATCAAGCACCAATCCCATCTCCTTGGCCTCAACACCGGTCACCAAGTCGCCGGTCAGTAGCATCCGCTTGGCTTTTTCGGCCCCCAGTCGATAGACCCACATGGCCGTCGTCGGACAGCCCCAGACGCGGGCGGGGGGATAGCCGATCTTTGCGGTTTTTTCCATAATGACAAAATCACAGGCCAACGCGATATCGGACCCGCCCGCCACAGCATATTTATGCACCTTGGCGATGGTCGGTTTGTAGGACCGCCAAAGGGAGGTGAAATTGTCGGTGCAGGCCCGCATGAACTTGTAGTCGACCATCGGGTCCCAGGGCATTTCCTGAATCCCTTCGTTCTCACCCGGTTTTTCGGCAAAGTCCTTAAGGTCGTAGCCGGAGCAAAAAGCCTCACCCGCCCCTTGCAGAACAATCACATGCACATCGTCGTCCCGGTTGGCCTCGGCAACGGCGGCGGCGATTTCACCCGGCATCGCGCTGCTGATGGCGTTTAATCTCTCAGGTCGGTTAAGAGTTATACGGGCGATCCGCCCCTCGACTTCATAGGTTAAAGCTTCAAACATTTTGATCATTCCTCTCACTAAAGCGTCGGAAATATACAATAGTTCATTTTTATGAACAAGGTTCATAGTAGACGTAGCCTTAGCAAAAAGGATTTCAGCCACTTTGTTTCATTGAGGGGCTACATTTTGTTGAAAAAGGCATCGACACCCCCCATTTGGGTGAAGCGGCCTTGGCTTACGTTGGGTAAGATGCAGACGATTCCAAAAAATGGAAACTTAGCGTCAAGCTGCCGCCCCTTGAGGGAATAGGCGTACGTTTGGAACCTTTGATTTATGATCAACCAGATCGATTATATGATGAGCACCGTCGCCTGGGTCGGCTCCATTGCCCTGGCCGGACTTATCGCTTTCTATTATGGCGAACCTATCGCTCTGTTCATCACCAACTGATCGCAGAGCCAACTTAGGCGATTCCGAACCCATCTCTTAAAAACTCAATGCCGCGCACGATTCCTTCCGGATCGATACCGTGCTGAAGGCCGGGACGCGACATGCTCTCCACCTCGATGCCAACGCTTTTCAGCCCTTGTTCGGCAGCGGCCATGGCCTCAAACGGCACGACGGGGTCGTCGACCCCATGGATCAACTGGACCGGCGGACGAGACTTAATCTCTTCGGCCAGCACATCGCGCCCAACCAGGGCTCCCGAATAACCGACGATGGCGGCAACCGATTCTTCGCGGCGCAATGCCACATGAAGCGCCATCATGGCGCCCTGCGAGAAACCGACCAAAGCCATCTTGTCCGGCTTCAGGCCATGTTCGTCCAGTCGCTCATCGATAAAAGCGTTGAGAATGGGCGCGGCCTCCCGAGCCCCATCGAGCATGGCCTTATAGATCGCCCCCATGGTTTCCGGATCGCGGCGCAGGAAGTTGGGATCGTAATTGGCGAGACTGAACCATTGCCGTCCGAACGGCGACATTTCGCAAGGCTCCGGCGCATGGGGCGCGTAGAACTGAGCCTCTGGAAGCCCCTGAGCGAACATCGGCGCAAGACCGATCAGATCATTGCCGTCCGCGCCATAACCATGGAGAAAAATAACGATCTGCTTGGCTTCCGCACCATTGGCGGGGGGGTCAAAAGGTCCGGCAAGGGTCGTGGTATGGGGCACAGGATCATTCCTCCAATTAGGGTCTGCTCCCATTGTTGCCAAACCAAAGCGCATTGCAAGGCCCGCCTTGTTCCTTTCAACCCCACCCTTGCGGCAACAGGCCACAACCGATAAAGTCCGGCCACCCATAAACAGCCCGCTTCCAAGAAGCGGGGAACAATCAATCGAGACCAAGGGAGAAACTTGAACGCATGTCCGATGATCTTTTTTTCCGTAAACACGTTTTTTTCTGCAGCCAGATGCGCCCGGAAGGCCACCCCAAAGGCAGTTGCGCCCAAAGCGGCGGCAACGACATCGGGAAGCGGCTTTGGGAAAAAGCCGACGCCCTGGGCCTTGAAGGTGTGCGGATCAGCTCGGCCGGGTGCCTCGGTCGTTGCGACCAGGGGCCGGTGGTCGTGGTCTATCCCGAAGGTGTTTGGTATTCGCCCAAATCCCTTGAAGACGCCGACGAAATCGCCGAATCCCACCTAGCCAACGACACCGTCGTCGAACGGCTCAAGGTCTAAAGCGGCCTAAAGTTGAAAAGCAAAGCCCCGGCGCTGGCCGGGGCTTTTTTCGTTTAGCGTTCTACTTGATCTAGACCGCCTGGGTATCGAGCGCGTATCCGGCAGAGCGGACGGTCCTTAAGAGGTCCATCCGTTCCCCTTCGTTGAGCGCTTTTCTTAAGCGCCGGATATGGACGTCGACCGTCCGGGGTTCTACGTGAATGTCGCGGCCCCAAGCCATGTCGAGCAATTGCTCACGGGAGAACACCCGACCCGGCCGCTCAAGAAACACCTTGAGCAACCTGTATTCCGTCGGCCCCAGCTTAACCGGATCGCCGTCGCGGGTGACCCGATGCGCGGCCAGATCCATGATGATGCCCGAATACTCCAGGGTTTCATCGTTCAAAGACGGCTTGGCGCGGCGTAGAACGGCGCGAATACGCGCCATCATTTCCGATGGGGAGAAGGGTTTAACGACATAATCGTCAGCCCCGCTTTCCAAACCCCGCACCCGGTCGGTTTCCTCACCCTTTGCCGTCAGCATGATGATCGGCAGGTCTTTCGACTCGGGACGACGGCGGATACGGCGGCATACCTCGATGCCCGACATCAAAGGCAACATCCAGTCGAGAACCACCAGATCGGGATCTTCTTCCTCAACCAACATTACCCCTTCCTCACCATCCATGGCGACCAGGGGCTCAAATCCGGCTTTTTCCAGATTATAGCGCAGCATTTCGACGATCGACGGATCGTCTTCAATGATCAATACGCGCGAACTCATTATCTTCTCTTCCTCTTAAACCGACGAAACGGCGCTTTCCGAATCGACAAGGGTAAACGGCGTCTCGTCGTCCTTGGGCCGGGCATCCTCCGGCCGATGGCCCGAGACCATAAAAATCACGTTCTCTGCAATATTGGTGACGTGATCGCCCATCCGCTCGATATTTTTGGCGACAAAAAGCAGGTGGGTGCAGTAGCTGATGTTGCGCGGGTCTTCCATCATGTAGGTGAGCAACTCGCGAAACAGGCTCGAATGCAGGGCGTCTACCTCTTCATCCCGGTTGCGCACGTCATCGGCCTTATCGATATCACGGGCCAGATAAGCGTCCAGCACATCGCGGATCATCGATTCGACAATTCCCCCCATCCGCTTGATGGAGTTCGACGTGCCCAGTTTCGGCGCATCGGTCAAGATCTGCGTCCGCTTGGCGATATTCTTGGCGTAGTCGCCAATGCGCTCCAAGTCGCTCGAAACCTTCAAACCGGCGATCACCAAACGCAGGTCGTCGGCCACCGGATGACGGAGGGCCAAGAGTTTTTGCGCCTGATCGTTGATTTCTTCTTCCATGCCGTCGATGCGCCTGTCTTCGGCCACGACCTTTTCAGCCAAAGCCACGTCCCGCACGGTCAGGGCGGCCAGAGAGTCGTGCAACTGACTTTCCGCCAAGCCGCCCATGGTGGCGACCAAGTTGTCGAGACGCGAAAGTTCTTCGTCGAAAGATTTAACGATGTGTTCCGATGCCACGATCCGATCTCCTTACCCAAACCGCCCGGTAATGTAGTCTTGAGTCCGTTGATCGTCGGGCTCGGTAAAAATCTTTTCCGTCAGGCCTTTCTCCACCAACTTTCCAAGATGGAAGAAGGCCGTATATTGAGACACACGGGCCGCCTGCTGCATGGAATGGGTGACGATCACGATGGTGAAGTTCTCTCTGATCTCGTCGATCAGTTCTTCGATCTTCGCTGTGGCGATGGGGTCGAGCGCCGAACAGGGCTCATCCATCAAAATCACCTCAGGACTCACCGCAATGGCGCGAGCAATGCAGAGGCGTTGCTGCTGGCCGCCTGAAAGCCCCGTTCCCGGCTCTAGAAGACGATCTTTGACCTCGTTCCACAAACCGGCTTTTTCAAGGCTCCGATGAACGATTTCATCAAGCTCCGCGCTATCTGAGGCCAAGCCATGGATACGCGGACCATAGGCCACGTTGTCGTAGATCGACTTGGGAAACGGGTTGGGTTTTTGGAACACCATGCCGACCCTGGCGCGGAGTTCCACCACGTCGATGTCGTTTCCGTTGATATTGTCCCCATCCATCATGATGGTGCCGCCGACTTCACAGCCTTCGATGGTGTCGTTCATCCGGTTGATGCAGCGCAGGAACGTCGATTTGCCGCAGCCCGATGGGCCGATCAACGACGTTACCCGGCGCTCCGGAATTTCGAGATCGATATCAAACAGCGCCTGAGCGCCGCTATAGTGAACCGTCACCTTATCGGCAACCACCTTATTTTCGACCGGCGGTTCTTCGGGAACGGGAATAACTTCGGCTTCTTGAGCCTGGGCAGCCTGTGTCACTTTGGCTTCCTCTTTCTTTTCTTGAAATGCAAACATTACCAACGCCTCTCGAATTTCTTGCGCAGCATTACCGCCGCGGCGTTCATAGCGATCAGAAACCCGAGAAGAACCATCGTAGTCGCGGAAGTCCGCTCTACAAAAGCCCTTTCCGGGGCATCGGCCCAGAGATAAACCTGCACCGGCAATACGCTTGCCGGATCGGAAATTCCTTGGGGAATATCGACGATAAAGGCGACCATGCCGATCATCAGCAACGGGGCCGTCTCGCCGACCGCGCGGGCCATGCCGATAATCGTCCCGGTTAAAATGCCGGGCATGGCGAGCGGCAGAACATGGTGGAACACCACCTGGGTGCGCGAAGCGCCGAGACCGGCCGCAGCCTCGCGGATTGACGGCGGCACGCTTTTAAGGGCCGCCCGACCGGCAATAATGATCGTTGGAAACGTCATCAGGGCCAGAACCACGCCACCGACCAGGGGCGCTGAGCGCGGCATCTGGAAAAAGTTGAGAAACACCGCCAGACCGAGAAGACCGAAGACGATGGAAGGGACCGCCGCCAGGTTGTTGATATTCACCTCAATCAGAGCCGCCAGCTTGCTCTTGTGGGCAAACTCCTCAAGATAAATTGCCGCGGCCACCCCCAACGGGAACGACAGCGTGAGGGTCACCAGCATGGTATAGAAAGACCCGACGATTGCGCCCCAGATACCGGCCAGTTCCGGCTCACGGGAATCGCCCCGGGAGAAAAGCCGCTCGTTAAACGGCGTCGAAACCGCGCCTGCTTCTTCCAACTGCTCGATCCAGGCGATTTGCTTGTCTTTGATCGGCCTCGCACTTTCTTCGGTATCGCGATGGATATGCCCCTTGATCAGCATATCCACATCATCCGAAGCAATCAGTTCAACCCTTTGGGTCGTTCCGATAATCGACGGATCGGTCATGACCATTTCGCGCAGATCAAACGCTGCGCCTGTGCTGATCAAACCATAGAGCTGGCGCTTGTCACGACGATTCTTCACCTCGGGAAAGCGAGCGCGAAGCGTCGCCTTGACCACCCCGGCATAGTCGGCGCGGCTCAATTCATCCGTCTTCCTCTCGCCTGACGGGTCGATGATCTGCTCATCGAAAAACACCTCAAGCTCGACATGGGTCTGGACAAAAGCCGTATAGCCCTTGGAACCAATGGAAACGAACAGAATAAGCAGGGCGATGACGGCGATGGAAATACCGGCCATTCCATAGAACTGGAACCGGCGTTCGGCCGCATAACGCTTCTTCAGGCCTGCGCGGATTTTCTGGGTCGTCGGATTGACCGTTGTTGCTTGCGAACTATTCATATTGCTCTCGGTATTTTTTGACGACCCGCTGGGCGACGATATTGAGCGCCAGGGTCATGAAGAACAGAACCAGCCCCAGGGCGAAAGCCGCCAAAGTCTTGGCGCTATCGAACTCCTGGTCGCCAACCAGTAGAGTAACGATCTGTGTCGTCACGGTTGTGACCGCATCCAACGGATTGGCCGTCAGGTTCGCCGCCAGACCGGCGGCCATGACGACAATCATGGTTTCGCCGATGGCTCGCGAAACGGCCAGCAAGACACCCCCGACGATCCCCGGCAGCGCCGCCGGTAAAATGACCTGACGAACGCATTCCGATGTCGTTGCGCCCAGCCCAAAAGCGCCATCCCGCATAGCTTGAGGAACGGCGTTGATCACGTCGTCGGAGAGCGAGGAAACGAAGGGAATGATCATGATGCCCATGACAAGACCAGCGGCCAGCGCACTCTCGGAGGAAACGCTCAAACCCATCATGCCGCCTGTATCGCGGATCCAGGGGGCCAGGGTCAGAGCGGCGAAAAAGCCGTAAACGACGGTCGGGACACCCGCCAGAATTTCCAACAACGGCTTGGCGATGGCCCGAACCTTTTTGGGTGCGTACTCGGACATGTAAATGGCCGAAAGCAAGCCGATGGGAACGGCGACGCACATGGCGATAAACGAGATCAGCATGGTGCCGGCGAACAGCGGCACGGCGCCAAACGAACCGGAACTGGCGACCTGATCGGCGCGCAGCGCCGTCTGTGGGCTCCATTCCAGGCCGAACAAAAACTCTATGGGCGAAACCAGCTGGAAAAACCGAATGGATTCGAACAACAGCGACAGGATAATCCCAATCGTCGTCAAAATGGCGGCCGTCGAACTGATAACCAAAAAACCCTTAACGAACCCTTCCACATGGTGCCGGGCCTTGAGCCTGGCGCTGATCCGTCGATGGCCCAATAGAATGCCGCCGATAGCCACGGCGAGCGCCACGACAATCAACCCGGCAAAGCCAGTGCGATTGACCGATGTATAATAGTCGGCGGCCGCCTGCATCTCGGGTGTGATTTGGCGGCTGACGATATTACCGCTGGCAAGGTTGCGCACATCGTTGACCAACACACCGAGCATTTCACCGGCATTCCCGATGGTTTCGGTCGAAAGGGTCGAAAGGATGATCCGCTCGCCAACCACCGGCTCGAAGAAGGCCCAGCCGAGAACAAGCAGGAAACTTGGAATGCCGCACCACATGGCCAGGTAATAGCCGTAGTAGCTGGGCAGGGAATGAAGTTTGCTCGCCCGCCCGGAAACCAGGGACAACGCTCTCGTGCGCCCGGCGTAAAAACCGAAAATCGCAAGACAGGTCAAGGTGGCGGCAAGAATGGTTGTTTGCATTTTGTTGCGCTGCCTTTTTGCAGCCGTTGTCACATCAAGAGGTCAAAACCAATAACTTAAAAAAATGGCTTGGGACGACCCCGCATAAAGGGCCGTCCCCGCCACAAACCGGATGCTTACATCATCAGGTTGTTGTTCAGCGCCTTAGCGTCGTTCATGTACTTGGTGCGCTCTTCTTTCGGCATGGGGATCAGGCCTTTTTCGGAAAGGTAGCCTTCGTCGCCCCAGGCTTTTTCGGAAGTGAACTCAGCCAGGTATTCCTTCATGCCCGGAACCGCACCGACATGAGCTTTCTTCACGTAGAAGAACAGCGGGCGGGAAACCGGGTATTTGCCGTCGGCAATGTTTTCAAAGGTCGGCTCAACACCGTCAACCAGGCTGCCCTGAACCTTGTCGCCGTTCTGGTCGAGGAAGGAGTAACCAAACACACCGAAGGCTTTCGGGTTGGCTTCCAGCTTACGAATGATCAGAACGTCGTTTTCACCAGCTTCCACATAAGCGCCGTCTTCACGGATTGAGTGGCAGATGGCTTTATACTTCTTCTTGTCCTGCTTCTTCATGGCCTTGATCCAACCAATCTTCTTGCAGCCGCCTTCAAGAGCCAGTTCGGCGAAAGCGTCGCGGGTACCGGAGGTCGGCGGCGGGCCAAGAACTTCGATTTTCACGTCGGGAAGCGACGGATCGACGTCTTTCCAGGTCTGGTGGGGGTTCGGCTGAAGCTTGCCTTCACCGGCCGGAACGTCTTTGGCCAGGGCCAGGAAAAGCTGCTGGCGGGTGATTTTCATCGTCGGTGCGCCTTTGGCGTTGGCGAAGACGATTCCGTCGTAGCCGACTTTCACTTCGGTGATGTCTTTGATACCGTTTTTGGCGCAACGCTCGATCTCGGACTTTTTGATCGCCCGGGAAGCGTTGGTGATGTCCGGATGCTCTTCGCCAACACCGGCGCAGAACAATTTCAGACCGCCACCGGAACCGGTGGATTCAACGACCGGAGTCTTGAAGTCGGTGGTTTTACCGAAGTTTTCGGCAACGGCGGTGGCAAACGGATAAACAGTGGAGGATCCGACGATGCGGATCTGGTCGCGGGCCTGAGCTGCGCTGACCATGGCGACGGTAGCGACGGCCGCCAAGACAATGGATTTTTTGAACATGGGTTTCATGCTTCCTAGCAATGTTAACTCTCTTCAAGCGGTCTTCCGCTTTCGCGAGTTCCCTCATAGGCCTTCGCCACTGCCTTTTTATGACACCCCTGTTACAGTTTAATGACAGCCGCTCCCATTTATTCACATTTTGTCGGAATCAACGGTTCGTTCGGCTGCTGGAAGCTGCACCGTAAAGGCGCTTCCCTCACCCAAACGACTTTCAATGATCAGGCGTCCCCGATGGCGGGTAACGATGTGTTTGACAATGGCGAGGCCGAGTCCCGTCCCGCCCAGTTGACGCGACCGCGCCTTATCGACCCGGTAGAACCTCTCCGTCAAGCGGGGGATATGCTCCTGGGGAATACCATCGCCGCTATCGGAAACCGAGACCCCGACACCGGGAGAGCCGGTGCCACGGACCCGCTCCACCGGCTCGGCTTTGAGAACAACCTTCCCGCCTTCAGCGCCATATTTAATGGCGTTATTCACCAAATTGATGAACACCTGATAGAGTTGATCGCGATCACCCAGCACACTCATCAGATCGTTCGGCAATTGCGTCTCAATCGTCACATTCCTTTCCTTGGCGACCGGAGCCAGGGATTCGGCTATTCCTTCAATGAGCGGCTTAAGGTCTACCTTGTCCTGAGGCGCAACGTGCTGATTGACCTGGATACGGGATAGCGACAACAAGTCATCGATCAGCCGGGCCATACGCTCGGCCTCACTCCCCATAATCCCAAGAAACCGCTCGGTCGCCTCCGCATCGCCCTTGCCCGAGCCGAGAAGCGTTTCGATAAACCCTTTGATCGACGAGAGAGGGGTGCGCAACTCATGGCTCACATTCGCCACGAAGTCGTTGCGCATTTCCTGAATGGCCTTATCCGACGTAATGTCGTTGAGCACAACTACGGCACCTAAGGGGGCCTTGTCCTGCCCTTCGCCCATCGGCTCGATGAGCACGGTAAAGACACGCGGCGTTTCGCCACCAAAGGAGACCTCAACCGCCTGTCCGCCGCCCTTTCCCGACAAGGCGTCATCGGCCGCCTTCAAAACCGCCGGATGACGAATGGCGAGAGCGAGGTCTTTTTTTAGCGGGTCGACGGCAAAAGTCCGCCGTGCGGCTTTATTGAGCGCCGCAACCCGGCGATCCCGGCCAAGCAACAGAATGGGCGAGGGAAGACTTTCCAGTAAGCTGCCGTCTAGGGTGGTCACTCTTCGCGAAGGGGGGCGTTCGATGGAGCCACGACTCATGCGATGAACCAACCAGCCCGCACCCGCAATAAACAGCGCCCCGACAAGCGCCGTGCTTTCCAACTCAACCTTGCCAAAAAAAGTCAGTGCGCCAAGCGCAACGAGACCCGGCAACAAGGCCAGCGCAACATTGTTCAATGGATTATGGCCCATGGATTCTTTTTGTTTCCCTTTTTCCTTGGGCGAAACTGTAGCCTGTTTTTAACAGTTGGGGGAAGGCCGGAACTGTTACGGGGCGATGAAGGTTACTGACTTTCCGCCAGACGCTCTCGGACATTGCGCAAAAAGAGACGGACAAATTCAACGCCATCGACACCCAGATATTTTTCCATCCGCTCAACGGCGATCTTACTTGAAAGCAGGCTCTCCATGGGCGCGAAAAGCTCATTCATCAGCGCATAAAAATGATGCTTCTGGAAAACCCACTGCGGGCGGCCTTCCAGGTCCGCCACAGTCACTTGATGGTCAAGCTGTGAATTCATCACCTGGACGAACCAAAGAGTCCGTTTTTCGAAGTCGGCAAACTGGCGCGCTACAGCCGCATAAACCTGGAGCTTGATCCGTGTAGCATCGTCATGGCCGAAAAATTCATTCCAAACGGAAACACACCCGGTTTCCAGTTGCAGCCTGCTTCGTAAGTCGCGGGCCTCGTCGTAGAACTTCTTATAGGTTTTGTCACCGAGCAGCATCGCCAGCACATTAAGAAAAGGACCGATGGCGCGGCGGGGCACTCGTTCCGATTCGATATTCGGATTGATTTGCCGGGTGAGATTTTCCTCAAAATCTCTGACAATCAGTCGCCCGAAAGCATTCTGACGTTTCTCTTCCCAAACCTCATCGCTTAAAAGAACCAGGCATTCCTTGAAAACCTCGCCATAGTCTATCGCACCGGACTGTAGAAGGGCGGCGATTTCACTGCGCACCGTCTCGATGGACAGGGTGCCGCCCCCTTGCGCGGCATAGGCCTCGAATCTTTCCAACAAATACGTTAGCCGCCGCTCCACCTCACTCTTGCAGCGGGGAGCGCCCAGTTCCCGAACTCTTTTCCCATTGGCCGTCATGACGTCTTTAGCTTTTCAACTGTTGGGGTTCACGTCCACTTTACCGGATTCTAAGGTTGAAGGCGTTAAACACAGATAAACGGGCGCAATATTCGGCTGGCGCGGGAACAGGCCCTCGGTTATGGTAGCGCCATCTTTAAGAACCAGTTTTTTTTAAGAGACAAACCATGTGCGTCGCCATCCCGGCCCAAATCGTCGAACTGCTTGAAGACGACAACGCCGTCGTTGAAGTGGGCGGCGTGCGCAAAAACATCAGCCTTTCGCTTGTCGAAGGCTGTGTGGTCGGCGACTACGTGATCGTTCATGTGGGATTCGCGCTTTCCAGGCTCGATCCCGAGGAAGCGCAAAAATCACTCGACCTTTTCGCCGAGATGGGCGCGCTTGCCGAGGCCGAAGCGGCAGGCGCTTAACCCCGCCATATCACTTAGCTCCATAGGCGTGGCCTCCCCGTATTTCCTTTTCTCTTCGTGTTTGCTATTCTTATGCAATAAGAATTGGAAAGGCCAAACATGCCGAAACTCAAAGAGTAAATGCGCGGTAAGGACTTGGCGTTTTATGCGGCCAATTTGCCGCCAGAGGCCACATTTGAAGTCAGCATCGAAATCGTCGAAGACGCCACACGCCTGACGGCGGAACAGATTGCGGGCGTCGAAGAGGCCCGGCGTACGCTGGACTTCGCCACAGAAAAAGAAATCGACGCCGTCTACGCCAAATACGGCGCATGAAAATCCGCTATACCCGCCTTGCCCAAGGCGACTTGGCTTCACATTTTTCCCACATTGCCGAGGAAGACGAACGGGTCGCAGTCCGTTTCGCACAAGCCATCCGCTCCTCCATTGACCGCCTCATCCACTTTCCAGCCTACGGCCAAAGGCGTGAGGTGTGGACGACTGCCAAGACCCAGACCGTGTCTTCGATAATTTGATAGACCATGCGGTAAGACTTGTGGGGAATCAGCTCACGGGCGCCAGGAACGATGCCTTCGCGCCCTCTTTCCGGGAATTCGGCCAAGTCTCCCGCCGCAGCGCCAAACAAATCGTCCATGCGTAGAGCCGCCATGGGATCGTTCTCGGCAATATAGGTCATGATGTTGAGCCGGTCGTTTTCTGCCTCCGGCGCCCAACGCACCTTCACGATTTAGAATGCCCCGTCACCGCCAATAGGGCCTCGCGCCGCGCCGCGAAATCCGCCTCGACGTCTTCATGGGATCGGCCAACACCGGCGTCAACAGACTTTCGGGCCGCCGCGACCTTTTGGCGCAGGTAATCTTCATATTCCTGCGCCTCGCGCCGCCGTTTAATGAAGTCACGCATGAAATCTCGGACGATCTGAGACGCCGGACGGTGCGCCGCCTCGGCTTCAGCCATAAAGGCTTCATGCAGCTCCGCCTCCAGTTTCATGCTGAACATGGCTTGCTTGGGCATAACGGGCTTCTCCATGACTTATTCATGATAAAGTATATACGTTATCATGGCATACAGGCAAGCGCGGCTGGCGAGTAACCGCACAAGAGGCTTTTAGACGATTTTATTTAGCGGCACTTCTTTTTCACTGGAAGCATCGATCAAGGCTCACCTGATTCGTATCAATCAGTTTTTGGATTGCGATCAACCTTTTCTGAAAGAAATAGGAGTCGGCCATTTTCTTGAACAGATAGTCGCCGCCACTCTCCCGGTCCATGCTCACCGTCAGGGCGCCGTCCCGGGTCAGGGAAACAGGCAAGGCATCGGTGGCATCGACGGGCGGCAAAGTCAACGAACCGTCCATGGCCCATGCGGCCATCGGTGCGGCCAGAAACGCAGCCACGGCTTCTTCTCTCAACCAGTTCGTCATACGGAAAACACGCCCCCAAGATGTTGGGTAGGATATTAACAATCTATCCTTGATGTTCAAGCGTTAACCACAACCCGGTTGCATGACGGGATGCTTTTCTCAAGCGCCTGATTTCTTTTTTTATTTCACCAGCTTTTTGGGCTCCAGAACGTCCATAAATTTGGGCGCGCTTTTGGTGGCGTTGGCTTTGGCCGCTTCCATCAGATCGCTTGAGAAAAGCATCCCGGCGTTCCAGGTGGCGATCTGCTTTAGGCCGTCTTCGACCGAGTGATCGCGGGCGTAATGAAGCGCTTCCTTGGTCCCGATAATGGAAAGCGGCGACTTAGACGCGATGGCGGCGGCGATTTCCATAACACCTTCGAGCAGGGCTTCGGCATCGGGATAAATGGCGTTGACCAACCCATGCTCCTTGGCCTCGGTCGCCTTAAACCGACGGCCGGTGAAGGCCAGCTCCTTGGCCATGCCCATGCCGATCAGTTTGGGCAGTCTTTGCAGGGTGCCCACATCGGCGGTCATGCCGATGTTGATTTCCTGAATCTGGAAAAAGGCGTTTTCGGTGCAATAGCGCATGTCGGCCGCCGTCACCAGATCGACGCCACCGCCGATGCAGCCCCCTTGCACGGCGACCAATACCGGTACCCGGCATTTCTCGAGTGAAGACATAGTTTCCTGAAGCTCAAGAATGGTGCGGTAGAGCTGCTCACGCAGCCGTCCCGGTTCACCTTCGGCAATTTCCTGGGTCAGGTTCTGGAAAGCCGACAGGTCGAGGCCCGAGGTGAAATGCTTTCCTTCCGACGAGATCACCACCACCCGCGCTTCGGGCCGCGATCCGATCTCACGGAAAACGTCCACCACCTCCTGCCAAAACGGCAGGGTCATGGAATTGTATTCCTTGGGCCGATTGAAACGAACGTGGGCGATATGGTCGGTGACATCGAGCGACAAAACGGTATAGGACATGGGTCTCCCCTTAAAGGAATGGTACGTTCCCATAGATTGCCCTATTTCCCTATCGCTCGAAAAGGGTGACGTCGCGTCAGGTGAGTGACTTGATTATTTGACAAAATCAAGCCCGACGTCGAGAGACGGCGCGCTGTGCGTCAGCCAGCCGACCGAAATCACGTCGACCCCCGTCGCCGCCACGGCGGGCGCGGTCTTGACCGTGATCCCGCCCGAAGCTTCCGCAATGGCCCGCCCGTCGATCATGGCGACGGCTTTTTTCAATATCTTAGGCGGCATATTGTCGAGCAGCACCACATCGACGCCGCACTCAAGCGCTTCGGCCAACTGATCCAGGGTATCGACCTCAATCTCGATCTTGACCATGTGGCCCGCATGAGCTTTGGCCTGTTCAATAGCGGGCGCAATGCCGCCAGCCACGGCCACATGGTTGTCCTTGATCAGGATCCCGTCATCGAGCCCAAAACGGTGGTTAGAGCCTCCGCCGGCGCGCACGGCGTATTTCTCGAAAGCCCGAAGACCCGGCGTTGTTTTGCGTGTGCAGGTGATTTTGACCTTGTGGGGCTTGACCGCCTCGACAATTTCGCGAGTCGAGGTAGCGATCCCCGACAGATGACCAACATAATTAAGCGCGACACGCTCCGCCGTCAGGATCGCCCGCGCCGGTCCCTGGACCCGCAGCACCGCCTCACCCGGCTCAACCCATGCGCCGTCTTCTTTGAGGAACTTGATTTTGGCGTTTCGTTTTCCCAGCTTGCGGAAAGCCTGGGCGGCAAAGTCCAAACCCGCGATGCAGCCCGGTTGCCGCGCAACGATTTCAGCGGTCATCCGGTCATCCGCCGGAACGATGGAATCGGTGGTGATGTCTCCGGCCCGGCCCATGTCTTCATCGAGCGCCTTACGGATGGCCTGGCGTACGAAGGTGGTGGGCAGCTTTACCAGCCCGGAAGGTTTACGTGTCATGCCTGCCTCGTTCCGAAGGTCACGGTATCATCACCCGTCGCCGCCAGACGCCGGGCATCTTCTAAGGTTATAAAGGTGCGCATCGGTCCCGTTGCCGAAAGCTCGGGGCAGTCGGCGCGGAAATGCGCTCCCCGGCTCTCCTTACGGGCCAAGGCCGCCGCCGAAGCAATGAGCAAAACACTGGCGGCCCGATAGACCGCACGGGTTGGCGCCCGCTCCATCAGGCCCGAGGCCTCTTCCATCAGCAGGCGCAATCCCGCTTCTTCGCGCATCACGCCCAAATGTTCGTAAGCCAAAGCACGCAACCGCCGCCAAGCCATCTCATCACCGCCGGAAGCCAGCGCATTGTCCTGCCGGGCCGACTCAAGCGTTTCGGGATGGTTGGGCAGGGCGCTTGCCAGAATATCTTCGGCCACGCGGGGACCGAAAACAACGGCTTCCAGCAACGAATTGCTGGCCAACCGGTTGGCCCCATGAACGCCCGTCGCCGCCACTTCTCCGCAGGCCCAAAGCCCGTCAAGCGAGGTCCGGCCCCGCCCGTCAACAGCCACACCACCCATGTGATAGTGGACCGCAGGAACCACCGGGATGGGCTGCTTGCGCGGGTCTATTCCGGCTTCCATACAGAGCCCGAAAACGGTGGGGAACTGTTCGGGGAAACGCTCGCCAACAGCTTTGCGGGCGTCGAGGAACACTTTGCGGCCCTGAGCGCGCTGTCGCCAGATGGCGCGCGCCACTACGTCGCGCGGGGCCAGCTCCGCATCATCATGAACCGCCGTCATGAACCGCACGCCTTTACCGTCAACCAACTCAGCCCCTTCGCCGCGCAGGGCTTCGGTCGCCAGCGGCAAGGGCTCGCCCGCGCCACCCTGCACATCGATGGCCGTCGGATGGAACTGCACGAATTCGGGATCGGCGATAACCGCACCGGCTTCGGCGGCCATGGCGAGACCATCGCCGGTAGCCGTTTCCGGGTTGGTCGTTTTGGCGAAAAGCTGACCAATGCCACCCGTCGCCAGAACCACCGCACGAGCCATGACGGCTTGGAGATGACCTTGTTCATCCGCTACCCAAGCACCGCAGACCCGGCCTTTTTCGACAATCAACTCTTCCGCCGTTGCCCCAGAAACCACCCGCACATGCGCCGCCTTTGTCACCGCCGCGCCGAGCGCACGCATCAGCTCGCGTCCCGTCCCGTCGCCATGGGCATGAAGCACCCGACGGCAACCGTGGGCCGCTTCCCGGCTCAACTGGAAAGAGCCGTCTTCGGTCCGGTCAAAAACCATACCTAGCTTGACCAGTCGCTCAATGCCCTGGCGGCCTAGCCCGGTCAATAGATCGACGGCTTGCGGATCGCACAACCCAGCCCCGGCCTTATGGGTATCCCGACTGTGATCTTCAGCTTTGTCTTCCGGCGCGACTGCCGCAGCGACGCCGCCCTGGGCCAAGGCGCTCGAAGCTCCTTCGCCGACGGGAGCCTTAGCCAGCACCGTCACGTCGAGGCCCGTGCATTCAAGCGCCGCCGACAGACCGGCCGCGCCACCGCCGATGATCAGCACATCGGTTTTACCGGGAAGAGCGGAGGGGGAATAAGACATCTGCCAAAGGTCCTAGCCGATTTCGATCATCCGTTCGACGGAGCGCCGAGCCCGTTTTGCAATTTCCGGGTCGACGGTCACTTCGACGGTCAGGTCGCGCAGGCTCTCGGCCACCTTATCGATGGTGATACGCTGCATGTGCGGACACAGGCTGCAAGACCGGATGAACTGGGTATCCGGGCACTGCGAAATCAGGTTGTCGCTCATCGAACATTCGGTAATCAGCGCCGCTTTCTTGGGCTTATGATCTGCAACCCAGTTGGCCATGCCGGTGGTCGAACCGGAGAAGTCGGATTTTTCGACGACCTCGGGCGGACACTCGGGATGGGCCAGCACCACCACATCGGGATGGGCCTTGCGCAACCGATCAACTTGAGCCGCCTCGAAAGTTTCATGCACCTCGCAAGACCCGGCCCAGGTGATGATCTCCACATCGGTTTCGGCAGCGACATTACGCGCCAACAGCTCATCGGGCGTCATAATCACTTTCGGCACGCCAAGCGATTCCACCACTTTTTTGGCATTGGCAGACGTGCAGCAGACATCCGTTTCGGCCTTCACGTCGGCCGTGGTGTTGACGTAAGAAACGATGGGAACGCCGGGATGTTTTTCGCGCAGCTTGCGCAAATCGGCCCCGGTGATCGACTCGGCCAGGGAACACCCGGCCAGCGGGTCGGGGATTAGCACGGTCTTCCCCGGATTGAGGATTTTCGCCGTCTCGGCCATGAAATGGACACCGCACATGACGATCACATCGGCATCCACATTCATCGCTTCACGGGCCAGCGCCAGGGAATCACCCTTGATATCGGCGATGCAGTGGAAAATATCCGGCGTCATATAGTTGTGCGCCAAAATCACCGCATTGCGCTCTTCCTTCAAGCGCAAGACCTCTTCCACATAAGGCGCCAAATGGGGCCAGTTGCTCTCGGGGATAGCCGAGCCCGCCCGTTCAAACAAAGGGCGCGTCCGCTCCAAAGCCTGGGCCTGACGTTCGGCGTCCTGAGATACTACATTCATCTTCTCTCTCCTTATGCTCATATTGAGCATATATAGAGACTAAAACTTGGCCCCAATAAGAACTGGAGCTTGCTGCGGTTATAATTAAGTTGAGCATAAGGGCGAGTCAAGGATTCCCGCCAGTCGATTGCCTAAAAACCCCGTCGCACTGAGGGCAGCTTGACCCCGACGGCGGCCCGCTCGGCCAACACCCCTTGGCGGAAGCGGAATTGCTGAGCCGGACGCCCGCCGGTTTGCGTCTCCATTTTCCCGGTACTTTCCACCAGTCCCGTCTTCTCGACCAGACGGCGAAAATTCTGTTTATGCAGTCTTTTGCCCGAGAGGGCCTCAACCAACCGCTGGAGCTGGAACAGCGTAAAGGTCTCCGGCATCAATTCGAAAACAACCGGGCGGTATTTGATCTTGCCCCTCAGCCGCCCAATGGCCGTCGCAAGGATACGCCGGTGGTCGAGCGCCATAGGCCGTGAAAAATCCTCCCCCCCATCACCCCCGAGGGCGCGCCGCGCCTCTTCGACCAGCCCCGCCTCATAGAGCAGTTCGTAGCGTTCGAGCACCAACTCTTCGCTCCATTCTGTGCCGGAAAGCCCAAACACGACGGCGACCCGGTTTTCACGTTCCCGCCGCTCGACTTGTGTCGCGCCCTCAGCCGCCCAGTCTTTTAAGGCCGGTTCCAGGCGTTCACCGATCACCGCGGGCTGCCCCTCACGCCAGTCTTCCCAGGGAAAATAGCTATACCAGGAACGCCACTGGGTTTCAGCCGCCGACGCCAAACCCGGCTCGCGGGTCAAGGCAAGATAACCAATAGAGATCACCCGCGGCCCGCCGCGCCGTTCACGCGGGTCGCGCCCCCGGTCGCCAAAGGTATAGAGCTGCTCCACATAGCCCAGGCTCAACCCGGCCTGCGCCTCCACCCAGGAACGCAAGCCCGCATCCAGGGTCCGGTGTTGCTGCGGATGGAAGGGGCCAAACGGCAGGGCTTCAGGCTTGCGACCTTTCTCATCGGCAACCACCAGCACCCGCGGCACATCGCCATCAGTGGCGACGACCACGGCGTTCAGCCCAATGACCAGTCCGTGATACTGGTCGGGGTCCAGGTTGTCTTGCGGTCCGAACAAGGTATTGCGAGCCTTTCGATTTATCGATGGTCTCAACATCTATCCGAAAACCCTTGAGGCCGAAAGACTCGATTTTGCCGCAAAAGTCCTGCTAAGGTGTTGGCAACGAACGAAGAGGCGACGATTACCCGCAACCAACCCTTACGGTAAGACCATGCCGACCGAAAGTTTTCCCCCCATAGCCGTCAATGAGCCGCATCGCCCCGATCTGGCCGAACACTTTATGGAATGCGGCAAGCTGGGGCGCTATCTGACGGCGCTGGACGAAAGCCGCTTCGTCGTCACCGACGATTTCAGAACCCTTCATGCGGTGCCCTCCACGGCTTCGGCCATGGCCAGCGTTTGCTCCAAGGACGCTCTCGTCGCACAAGCCGCCCTTTTACCCTTGAGCCTCAAGGCCTCGCGCGGCAGCACCATGGTCAAGGATATCTATGGCGACCTCTTCGAGCTGATCGAGCAGCAAACCCTCAATCCCGAGGTTCAGCTCTCGGCCAAGGCGATTATGGAAGCCGGGTTTGCCGAAGACCGCATCCGGGAGGTCGCTGGAGCCTTAAGCGAAAAGCTGACTCCGGCGCGCAGCCGCTATCGGGATTTTCTGACCACCGTAAAGCGGCTCTCGCAGAAACAGGTTTCGGCGGGCGACTTCCGCGACGAATTTATGGGTTTCACTTACGATGTAGCGGGCAAACTCGATTTCGGCATCTACAGCTACTGCATCGACCGCATCTTCCAGCACGAACACGTCCCAGCCGAGGCCAAGGCGCTGCTGACGGTCGAAATTCTCAAATTCCCACCCTTGATTCGCCGCGAGTTGATCAGCAATATCCTCGCCCAGGCCAACCCCAATCCATCGCTCGTCCGCTTTATCCAGAAAGAAATGGAACAACGACTGGAGCCGGAAGCCACTATGGAAATTACCCTCCTGGTTTCGATGAAGGGCGATCACGTCTCGCTCCATGACCTGGAAGCCATGGCGGCACAGGCCTGATGAAAGAGGCGTTTCATATCTGGGGCGGCGGCTTCCTCCTGCTGGTTATCGCCCTAGTCCTCACCTATCAGTTCGTCGAGCCCGCACCGCCTAACCACCTGACCCTTTCGACCGGTGGCCCAACCGGCGCATACCACGCCTTTGGTCAGCACTACAAAGCAGCCCTGGCGAAACAAGGGGTCGAAGTCCGGTTGCTGGAAAGCAAGGGATCGGTCGAAAACATCGAGCGGCTTGAAAAGGGCCAAGCCGATGTCGCCTTCGTTCAGGGCGGCACAGCCAAAACCGCCCAACCGGCCGCCGAAATCTCTGGGCTAGCCAGTCTCTATTTCGAGCCGTTCTGGGTTTTCCTCAGCGCAAACAATCCGGCGGAACACCTTAAGGACTTAAAAGGTCTGAAAATCGCCATTGGCGGTGAAGGGAGCGGCACGCGAGCCGTCGCACTTTCCTTATTTGAAGACAATGGCGTCACGGCAAAAACCGCAACTCTTCTCCCCAGCGGCGGCCCCGAGGCCGCCGAAGCGCTCATAGGCGGAACAATCGACGTGGCGGTTTTCGTCACCTCGCCAACCTCGAAAACCATTAAGACGCTGCTTCAATCACCCGCCGTCAGACTGCTGCCCTTCGAGCGCGCCGAAGCCTACACACGGCGACATCCATTCCTTTCCAAGGTCGTTTTGCCCCATGGGGTGATCGATATGGCGGCCAATCTTCCGGCAACCGATATTCCGTTGATCACCCCGGCAGCGACGCTGGCCGCACGGACTGATTTGCACCCGGCGCTAACGGTGTTGTTGTTACGCGCCGCGACCGAAGCGCATCGCCCCCAGGGGCTTCTCGAACAAGCCGGGCAGTTCCCTTCGGAACGCTATGTGGAGTTCCCTTTGAGTTCCGACGCCCGGCATTTTCTTGAAAACGGCCCGTCATTCCTTGAGCGTTACCTGCCATTCTGGGCGGCCAACCTGATCGACCGCTTGAAGATCATGTTGTTGCCGCTGCTGACCCTGGCGATCCCGCTTTTCAAGATATTGCCCCCCGCCTATCGCTGGCGCATTCGTTCAAGGATTTACCGCTGGTACAAAGATTTGCGCGAGATTGAGGAAGGCATCGCCACGTCGAAGGACGACGACTGCATGAAAGAATTCGAAGACCGTCTCGACGCTATGGAAGCCGAGGTGCGCGAAATCAAGGTGCCGCTCTCTTATGCCGACAACCTTTACAGCCTGCGCGTCCATATCGACCTGATTAGACGGACCATTGGCGAACGCCCCTCTCTCAAAGAATAAGAACCAAACCAGGAGCCTCTCATGAGTTTAAAAAAACTGGCCACCTTGGGCGCCGCCCTTTTTTCCCCGCTGCTCTCGGCCTGCGACGATGGCAACGGTCCGGCGGTCGTGAACACCTTCGACCATGGCGGCGTTTGGGAGCAAGTCGTCTACGCGGGCAAGGACAGTCCGATCCTGGTTGATATTCACGGCAACCCATTTGGCGGGGACGCCAACCTGCTGGCTGACAACGTGCTGCTCCACATGAGCAACGCCATTTCGAAGCGCGTGCTGCATTACACCACCAACCCGGCGGAAGCCAAATCCACCAGCATCAAGGTGGTTTTGCTTTTCGGCGCGGATAAGACGGCCAACGGCCGCAAGATTTGCGAAGGCAAGCTACCCGAAATCAAGCCGATGGAGGGTGATAAGATCACCCTGCGCGCCGTCTTTTGCTCGGACGAACAGTTGATGTCCGACGTGGAAGGCTGGGTCAAGAACATCACCGGCCCCGATGACAAGCGCTTCAAAATCCTGATCGGCGACATGACCCGCCAATTGTTCAGAACCAATGCCTAGAGTGCGATCAGATTAGGTTGACCCTAGAGAGGCTATTTCCACAAAATCATCTGGGTGCAGCGGAAATGGGCCAGGGTTTTGCCGGTTTCCTCGCAACTGACCTCGGCGTCCCAAACCTGGGTGGTGCGGCCCGCATGAATCGGCTTGGCGACGCATTTGACGCCGCCTTTCTTGACGGTGCTTAAGAAATTGCTCTTGAGTTCCACTGTGGTGAACCCTGCTGCGCCTTCGGGCAGGATATTGACCGCACCGTAGCCGCAGGCGGTATCGGCCAGGGTAACCACGGTCCCGGCATGGAGAAAACCGTTCCAAGCTCGGTGATGCTGGCCTGCATCGAGTCGGGCGATTATCTCGTCCTTTTCAATCTTCAAAAACTCGATACCCATATGGCCGGGCAGATAGCCTTTGCTTGCCGCGTTCCACTGATCGAGGTTTTCAGGGATCTTAATCTCCATGAACGCCTAGCCCTTCTTCTTGTCGCCGCGCGCACCCCAGCTTGAAAAGATCATGCAGGTGGTGCTGCCGTGGGCATAGATTTTGCCATTTGCATCGACGATTTTACCTTCCGCCGTGGCCATGCGGCTGCCCTTATAGACCACCCAGCCCTCGGCGCGGACCTCACCCACTTCGGCGGTTAATGCGCGGACCAGATTAATCTTGTATTCAAGCGTCGTATAGCCCTCACCTGGGGCCAGTAGAGTATGCACCGCGCAACCCATGGCGGAATCGAGCAGCGTACCGAAATAGCCGCCGTGGACCGTGCCGATGGGATTGTAGTGGAACTCCGCCGGTGTCGAGACGAAAACCGCCTTACCCTCGCTCACCTCTCGCAAATTGAAATCCAACGTGACCGCCATGGGTGGGCGGGTGCCGCCCCCGATAATCGCTTTTTGCAGAAATTCCAGCCCCGACATGGACTGAGCTTCGCTATGAACCGCTTCGGGACAGTCCCATTCATAAGTTCGGGTACGGTGATTAGGAGTATCGGTCATGTGATGTCTCGGATCGTTAGAGGATTTTATCTATAAAATATCTTTATCATTAACCTTGAGAACTGGCTTTTTCTGTAGGTCAGCTATACATTTTTATTCATAATGATGGATTGGACGGGCATACGGGATTTTTTGGCGGTGGTCGAAGCGGGGTCGCTGGCCGGAGCGGCGCGACGGCTCAAGGTCAGCCAACCGACCATCAGCCGACGCATTGCAGCACTCGAAGACACACTGGGCGTCCGCTTGTTCAGCCGCACCACCCGGCGGCTCGACCTGACCGATGCGGCTAAACGAATTCTCAACGACGCCTTAGCCATGGAGCAGGCCGCCCTCGCCATCGAACGTTTGGCGGCCAGCGGCGACGCCGCGCTCGAAGGCGTTGTGCGCATCTCAACAACCGAGCTTCTCGGCTCCAACTGGCTGACTCCGGAAATGGCAGGCTTCCGCCAACGCTACCCGGGTATTCGACTGGAATTCGTCATCGATAACCGATCGGTCAACCTGATGCGTCGCGACGCCGACATTGCGCTCCGGCTGGCGCGCCCCCAACAAAACGACCTGATCGCCCGCAAGGTCGCCGATCATGCCTCTGGCCTGTTCGCCGCACCGTTTTATCTTGAGCGGCACGGCACACCGAAATCGCTTGAGGACCTCGCCCATCACTGGGCGGTCGATGGCGACGATCAGCTCCGTCAGGTGGGAAAGCTGCGCTGGATATCCGATCACTTTTCGCCCGAACGCATCGTTTATCGCTCAAACAGCCTGTTCGCCCTGCGCGCCGCCGTCGCTGCGGGCCACGGCATCGGGCCGGTCAGTTGTCTGGTGGGAGAGCAGGACCCGGAACTGGTCCGCATCCTGCCCGAAATCATCGTCGCTCAGCATGAGATATGGCTGACCGCGCACCCGGACCTCCACGGCAACGCCCGGGTGCGGGCCGCCTTCGACTATTTAGCCGACCTTCTGACCGCCCATCGGGACGCCCTGGCCGGGGTTTAAACTATCCTTCAGGCGGGAAGACGCCCTGTTCGGCCAGCGCCATACGACGACGAACCGCCCCTTTGAGGTCGAACCCTTCCTGTTCGGCCGATTGGTCCCACTGATCGAAATACATCAGTTCATCAAGCGCCAGACGCGGCCGCCAACCGGCCGTCTCAAGCTCCGGCTTATCGAAGAAATGACTGACGTAACCGACGCAGAGATAGGCAACGGGAACGATATGATCCGGTATGCCAAGAGCGTCTTTCATTTCTTCTTCATTGACGATGCTGACCCAGCCGACGCCCAGCCCCTCGGCCCGAGCGGCCAGCCAGAAATTTTGCACCGCACAGACGCTGCTGTAGAGGTCCATCTCAGGGATATGGGTCCGCCCGATAACCACCGGTCCCGCCCGATCCCGGTCGCAAGTGATGCAGATATTGACCGGCGACTCCATTACGCCTTCGAGCTTTAGGGTTCGATAGACGTCACGCTTTTCACCCTCGAACATTTCGGCTGCTTCGCTATGCGCCTTGTTGAACGCCTGATGGACCTGCTGCTTCACCTGCGGCGAACGAATGACCATGAAGTTCCAGGGCTGCATAAAGCCGACCGAGGGCGCATAATGGGCCGCCATCAGGACACGAGCCAAAACATCGTCAGGCACCGGATCGGGCAGGAACTGGCCGCGCACGTCGCGGCGTTCGAAAATGGCCTTGTAGAGACCGGCCCTGAGATCGTCTGAAAAAGTATGCGTTTCTTTGAGTGCTGTGTTTTCCATGACCGTAATTCCCCTTCGGTTGGAAAATGGCGAGCGCACTACTGTCCAGGCAGTGCGTCTCATTCCCTCCGGGCCGGTCTTCTGACTTGGGGATCGCCTCGTCTTCATGCCTTCCCAGGTTTCCCCAGTGGCGTCTTATGAAGACAATCCCCCCTCACAGCGTTGGGCACGCGCCGGAGTCACACCGGCTTTCCGATTCTCCCGAAAAATTCAGGCACCCGAGGGCGGAAGGCAGATTGCCAAGTTTGATGAATCGGATCAAGCGCCCGTTTGGCTCGGCGGCACAAAAACTTCAGGCATATCGCCGGGCACTTTCTCGAGATAGATAGATTGACTGGGGAAAGCGAAGCCGGCGCCAGTCCCTTCAACGATTTCCTTGATCTTACACGCCAGCTCTTCCTTGATTTCCAGCCATTCACCCCAGTTTGTGGTCTTGGTGAAGCAATAAAGCAAAATATCGATTGAGGAGTCGGAGAACTGATCGATCCGCACAAAAGTCGAAACATCCGTCGGCGAAGCAAAGGCCTCGTTTCCATGGATGTATTGTTCGATTTGGTCGCGAATGGTGCGTAGTTGCTCGATAGTCGAGGTGTATTCGACACCGATCAACCACTTGATCCGCCGATGAGTCATGGCAGAAAAATTGGTCACCGCATTGTCGGCGAAATTGGCGTTGGGCACATAGACCGGCGCCTTGTCGAAACGGCGTACAACGGTCGAGCGGAAACCGATATGCTCCACCGTTCCTTCTACGATTCCTTTGACATAGACCCAGTCGCCCTTGTGGAACCGCTTTTCGGCGATGATCAATATCCCGGCGATCAGATTCTTGAACATGTCCTGCGCGCCGAGCGCCACAGCCACACCGAACAGCCCCATCCCGGCGAGAATCGGCCCCACCTGGATGCCCCAGATTTCAAGGATCGTCGCCAACCCTAAAAAGAATACGGCGAACTTGATCGCCTTGACCGCCCAATCGATCATTACCTCGGTCACGACCTTTTCGAACCGATGCAGCAGGAAGGAAAGCGGGTCGACGCAACGATAGATGGCCCAGAAAATAATGAAGGCGATCAACGAACGCACCAGATTGGTGGCGACCGTTTCAAACGTGCCTTCCAATTCCAGATATTCGGCAGCGAAAAAGATGCCGAGCGCAATAGGAATAAAGCGGATCGGTGCTTCAATGGCGTCGAGAACGGTATCGTCGTACTTATTCTCGGTTCGGGTCACCCAGGCGCGGACCCCAGAGAGAATAAACCGGGACATAAGCCCACGAAGGATGAGAAAGCCGAGGAAGATGGCAAACGCAACCAAGAAACGCCCGATATCGACCCCGAGATAGCCTTCCTGCCAAACCTGCACGACCAGGGACCAGAAATTCGTCAACTGCTCCATGTTTTCCCTCTCTTGCCTTCCCCGTCCAAACTGCCTAAATGGAGTCTACTTTTCAACCCCACCACCGGACGGAATCCATGAGCGTTATCATTTACCACAATCCCCGCTGCAGTAAATCCCGCCAAACTCTCGCCCTAATCGAAGAAAAGGGCGTCAGCCCGGAGATTGTCGAATATCTAGAAACCCCGCCGAGCGTCGAAGCCTTGAAAGACATCCTGACCAAACTAGGCAAAAGGGCTGCCGAAATCGTGCGGAAGAAAGAAGCCAAGGAAGAAGGCATCAACCTGGAAGCCCTTGACGACAACGCCCTCATCGAAGCTCTCGTTGCTCACCCACGGGCTATCGAGCGACCCATCGTGATCAATGGCGATAAGGCGGTACTCGGCCGTCCGCCGGAGAACGTTCACGATATCCTGTAACGCCTCGGCCATAATTGACGGACTTATCGGTTGAAACCCTTTCCCGACGATAAAATATCACTATAAATATAATGAGAGGTGGCGAAAAAACGACTGCCCAAAAAGCGAATTAGGCCGGGAAAAGCCATCAGCATGACGCCGGAAACCATCCAGGACAACGCCAGCCGAAAAGACAGCCTCCGCGCTCTTAAACGGTTCACCGTGAGCGGTGTGATCGCCTGGACATTGCTTGTTTGCGGGTCGCTCTGGTGGAATCTTTATCTCGACCACGAGCAGACCATGGAACTGGCCCACAAGGAGGCCATCGCCCACTTCAACAAAGACCAGGGGTTCCGGCTTTGGGGAACCCGGCACGGCGGCGTCTACGTGCCAATCACCGAAGATACACCGCCCAGCCCTTACATGGCGCATGTCTCTGAACGCGATATTGAAACGCCATCGGGCAAAAAACTGACCTTGCTGAACCCGGCTTATATGGTTCGGCAATTAATGGAAGATTACGACAACCTCTACGGCATTCGCGGCAAGATCACCGGCAAGGTGGTTTTGCGGCCCGGCAATATCGCCGACGATTGGGAAGCCGCAGCACTTGATCGTCTGGCCGCCGGAGACGACGAAGTCATAGAGGTGACCGAGCTGGACAACGAGCCATACCTGCGGCTCATGCGGCCGATGTATATGCTGGAAGGCTGCGACAAATGCCATGGCCACCTGGGTTTCGAGACCGGCGATCTGCGCGGCGGCGTCGGTGTTTCCATTCCGCTCACCCCCTATTTCGAGCGGGAAAACGAACGTAGAGGCGTCCTTTGGGGATCTCACGGCGCACTTTGGCTGCTCGGACTTTTCGGCATCGGGGTCGGCGCAAGAAGCACCCGGCGGCATATCGAGAAATCGATTGTTAGCGATCAGACTTTAAAAGAAAGCGAAAGCCGTTTCCGTGTCATTGCCGAAAGCATTCCGACTCCGGTTCTGATCACCCGGGAAAGCGATACGACGGTTCTTTATGAAAATCGAAGCGCTGCAGGCTTTTTCGGTCAAACACCGGGATCGATGACCGGGCAACAAAGCCGCCAGTTGTTCGCCAAATCAGCCGACTTTGAAAAGTTGACCGCCGGAATTGCAGCCCTCGGTCAGGTGCGGGACTATGAAGTGGACGTTACCGTC
>CBDUMN010000035.1:0-34326 GCA_965368335.1 uncultured Rhodospirillales bacterium | reverse complement strand
CGGATCTTTACGTTGTAATCAACAACTCGCTTCACTGCGACTAAGACTTTCATGGAAAACGCCTGTTCTGGTCTATCAATATCGGTTAATCCGGCGAGGCCCGCCGATTAGCTTTTTTATGGTTTTTTCGCATTGCACAATAAAGAGGGGCCGAACCCTTGTCAACGCCGTGCGCTTACCTTGGAACGGCCCCAATTTGCAGGGCTTACACGCCTTTTAACGGGTTGCCCCAGGCTGCCAGAGAACATCGGATTTTCCGCCGTCGTTGAGCGCCCGGGCAAGCACAAAAAGATGGTCGGAAAGGCGGTTCATGTACTGCACTGCCGCAGGATTGACCTGATCCCGCTCGGCCAAAGCGACGATCAACCGCTCAGCCCGACGAGAAACCGTGCGCGCATGGTGCAAATGGGCCGCGGCGGCACTCCCACCCGGCAAGACGAATGAAGTCAATGGTTCTAGAGAGTCGTTAAGCGCATCGATTTCCCGCTCCAGGCGTTCCACCTGAGGGGCGGTAATGCGCAACGCGCCTTCCGCTTTACGACCCTCTTCTGGCGTACAGAGATCGGCCCCGAGATCGAACAGGTCGTTTTGAATGCGGGCCAGCATGGCGTCTTCCTCGCCCTCCGTATGGAGACGGACAAGACCGATCACAGCATTGGTTTCATCGACCGTTCCATAAGCCTCGACCCTAAGATCGGCCTTGGCGACCCTGGAGCCGTCGCCCAAGGAAGTCTCTCCTTTATCGCCCCCACGGGTGTAGATTTTGGTTAAGGTAACCATCAGCGGTATCTTTCCCCTATCCGTTCAATTCCATCATTTTGACCCGGCCCTTACCCTCGTGCTTGGCCGCATACATGGCCCCATCGGCCTTATTGACCAGAGTGTCTGGCTCCATCTCGCCGCCATCATAAAAGACGACGCCAATACTCGCCCCCGGCGTCACCTCCATTTCCTTCCAAGGGACGGGGGTGGCGATATTGCTCAAAATCTTCTCGGCCACTCGAACGGCCTTTTCCGGTTCGGCCTGGCTCTCGAGAATGACTACGAATTCATCTCCACCGATCCGGGCGATCAGGTCTGACTCGCGCAAGGCTTCCCGAATGCGGGTCGCCACCACCAACAACACCATATCTCCGCATTCGTGTCCGTAAGAATCGTTGATCTGCTTGAATTCGTCCAAGTCCACATAGAGTAACGCCACGGGCTCATGGGTCCGCCGGGCGCGCGCCATGGCATGACGAAGATGCTCGTAGAACAAATTCCGATTGGCCGCCCCGGTCAGCGAATCGTAGTTGGCCAGCGCCTCCAGTTTCCGCCGCGCCTGCACCAGTTCGGTGACGTTGCGCACAGTACCCTCGACACCGGCGATTTCACCTTTCTCATTGTGATAGAAATGGGCGTTGGTCTGAACCCAGATTTCGCTGCCGTCTCGGGCTCTCATGGCCGCCTCATAGGCGCGCACCACGCCATTGCCTTCCTGAAGCTTCTTTAAGAAATCTTCACGCTGTGTCGGCTCCTGATAATAGTCGGCCATTTTGGTGCCCAACATCTCTTCGACGCTCCAGCCGGTCAGTTCCTTTACCGAGTTGGAAATAATGATGATCCGCCCCTCCATGTCGGTGCGGTAAAAAATGTCGATCATCTCATGGATGATTTTTTTGTATTCGGATTGGGAAGCCCGCAAGGCCTCTTCAACCCGGTGCAGTTGCTCAACCGTCGCTTCAAGCTCTTGATTGGATAGATCGAGCTCCTCGGCTCTTTCGGATAAGAGATTATGACTGACTTCCAGATGTCGGAATTCGGTCATCCAGCGAATCATACCGACAATCAACAGAATCGCCCCGATGCCGTAACCGGCGAAAATCAGGATTTCAAACGGAAAACCAGAGTCGGAGAAAAACCGATCGGCGAAATCGGTTAAGTTGCCCAGCCCCAAAGCGGCCAAACCGCCCAGAACAAAGCCTATACCCCGGCGCAACGCTTCTTGCGCCGGTCTCACCTTGGTCCAGATAAGGAAAAAGGCGGCGAGGAGAATCACCGTGCGCAGCACAGGCAACCAAATCTCCATCGATCCGCCTTCTAATCCCGTCATAAGCCGATGTCTCTCTTGTTGGATGCATGGCTCCCAAAAAAGGAGCCCGTCACCGGCTACCAATTAGGGCTATTTATTGCGCGAAAGCAACCCCCTGGCGATCACATGAGCCTGAATTTCAGCCGCTCCTTCAAAAATATTGAGGATACGGGCATCCACCAGAACCCGTGAAACCGGGTATTCCTCGGCATAGCCATTTCCACCATGAACCTGCAAGGCGTTATCGGCGTTGGACCAGGCGACCCGAGCGGCAAGCAGCTTGGCCATCCCGGCCTCAATGTCGCAGCGCACGTCGTGGTCTTTTTCCCAGCCGGCGAAATAGGTGAGTTGGCGGGCGATCATGGTTTCGACCACCATCCAGGCGATCTTGCCGTAAACCCGGGGAAACTCGAAGATCGGCTTGGCGAACTGGATACGCTCGTTGGCATACCGCAAGCCCAATTCCATGGCGTTCTGCGCCACGCCGACGGCGCGCGCCGCCGTCTGAATACGAGCCGATTCGAAGGTTTCCATGAGCTGTTTGAAGCCCTTGCCTTCTTCACCGCCAAGCAGTTGCCCCTCGGGAACCTCGAAATTATCGAAGCCCAGTTCGTACTCTTTCATGCCCCGGTAGCCCAGCACTTTGATCTCGCCGCCGGTCATGCCTTCGGCGGGGAACGGATCGTCTTCCGTGCCGCGCGGCTTTTCGGCCAGCAGCATGGAAAGGCCCTTATAGCCCTTCTCATCCGGGTTGGTCCGGGTCAGCAGGGTCATCAGGTCGGTTCGCGACGCATGGGTGATCCAGGTCTTGTTGCCGGTCACCTTATAAGTATCGCCATCCTTAACCGCGCGGGTGCGCAAAGACGCCAAGTCGGAACCGGTGTTGGGTTCGGTGAACACGGCGGTCGGCAGAATTTCGGCCGAGGCGATGGAGGGCAGGTATTTCTGCTTCTGTTCTTCGGTGCCGCCCAAGCGAATCAGTTCGGCGGCGATTTCGGAACGGGTGCCCAAGGAACCCACGCCGATGTAGCCGCGCGAGAGTTCTTCGGTCACCACGCACATGGCCGTTTTGCCCATACCCAGTCCGCCGTACTCCTCGGGGATGGTCAGGCCGAAAACACCCATTTCGCCCATTTGCTCGATGATTTCCATGGGGATCAGCACGTCGTTGTCGTGCCAGTTGGGAGCGTTGGGAGCAACCTCTTCATCGGCGAACCGACGGAACTGCTCACGGATCATGTCGAGGGTTTCATCAAGTCCCAGGTTGCCGAAGTAACCGGTATTGACCGAGTCCCGGACATGCTCGGCAATGCGCTTGCGCACCGCGTCGGTGTTGCCATGTTCTTTTAAGGCTTTGACCGCATCGGTGTGGAAAGCATGGGTTTCCTTGCTGCCTACGCCCAGGTCGGCGGGGCGGACGATTTCCACCTGCGAGAGCGGAATGCCGCCGGTCAGCTGGGTCAGGTATTCACCGAAGGCGCACTGCACCATCAACTGTTCCAATTCGCCGAACTTGCCGTCCTCTTCCAGACGCTTGCCCCAGGCATGCATCTGACGAAGCGCTTCGACGTAGGTGACCATCCAGGAATAGCCATGGGCGGCGAACTGCTCGGCTTCAAGCAGGGCGCCATCGATTTTACCGTCCTTACTGACCCGGGCCAGCACGGATTCTTTGGCCGCCATCTGCAGGGTGGCGGCGGCCTCGACGGCAGCCTCGCAGGTCGGCAAGAGGTTGTCGATCACGACACTCATTTTATGAAATCTCCCAAAGAAAATAAGGGAACGGGGCCGACGAACCGGCCCCGAACTCAAATCATTTGTGTCTAAGCCTTAGTCTTCGGCTTCGAGGACATCCTCAACGGTCCGACGGCCCGGCTTAACGGCCTGAACCATCACCGCCATGTTGCCCGGTTTGTGCTCGTTGCGCAGCATGACCATGTGGGCTTCGGGGATGTCTTCCCACTTGAAGCATTCCGACATGCAGGGGTCGATGCGGCGCTCGATGACCAACTGGTTGGCCTGGGCGGCTTGCTTGAGGTTGGCGAAGTGGCTGCCCTGAATACGCTTCTGACGCATCCAGACGAAACGCGCATCCATGGTCAGGTTGTAACCCGTGGTGCCCGCGCAGAAGACGACCATGCCGCCACGCTTCACCACGTTACAGGAAACGGGGAAGGTCGACTCACCGGGGTGTTCGAAGACGAAATCGACATCGTTCCCCTTGCCGGTGATATCCCAAATCGCCTTACCGAACTTGCGGGTTTCGGCCATATATTCCTTAAAGCCCTCGCCGTTGACCGTCGGCAGTTGGCCCCAGCAGTTGAAATCCCTGCGGTTAAGGACGCCTTTGGCCCCCAGGCTCATAACGAAATCACGCTTGGTTTCGTCCGAAATGACGCCGATGGCGTTGGCCCCGGCCGTCGCGCAGAGCTGAACGGCAAACGATCCCAGACCGCCCGAAGCGCCCCAAACCAGAACGTTATGCCCCGGACGCAAAATGTGCGGGCGATGGCCGAACAGCATCCGGTAAGCGGTGGCAAGCGTCAGGGTGTAGCAAGCGCTCTCTTCCCAAGTCAGATGCTTGGGACGTTCCATGACCTGCTGGGCCTGAACGCGGGTAAACTGAGCGAAGGACCCATCGGGGGTTTCGTAGCCCCAGATGCGCTGGCTCGGCGAGTTCATCGGGTCGCCGCCATTACATTCTTCATCGTCGCCGTCGGTCTGGTTGCAATGAACCACGACTTCGTCGCCGACTTTCCAACGCTTCACCTTGGAACCCACGGCATAAATAATGCCCGAGGCGTCGGAACCGGCGATGTGATACTCGGCCTTGTGATAATCGAACGGAGAAATCGGCGTACCCAGAGCAGCCCAGACGCCGTTGTAGTTGACCCCGGCGGCCATCACCATGATCAGCACATCATGGGAGTCCAACTCCGGCACATCGACCACTTCGACCTGCATGGCCGTGTTCGGCTCACCGTGGCGCTCCTTGCGGATCGCCCATGCATACATTTTCTTGGGAACATGCCCAATCGGCGGGATCTCACCTAGTTCGTAGAGATCCTTTTTTTCCTGTTTCTGGCTCATTTTTTAAACTGACGCCCCGTCATTTAACTGTAACTCAATCCCAAAACCACCGTCTGGAAGCCCGCAAACGCCTTATTCCGATTCAATTCGGATGTGCGTTTTTTAGCTTGGCAATCAACGGCTTACACAACAAATTCATAGTTATGTTGCGCAGCAGCATAAGCGGTGATTATATTTGTTCGCAAGCTTTAAAATTTTTGCAACAGATATACAATGGCCTACAAAGGGACTTAGACCTTCTATGACCAGCACGCCTTCCAAGAAGACGGAGAATGCTGCGCCGCAGCGCGACCGTCCCTGGTTGTTCCGGACTTACTCCGGCCACTCTTCCGCCGAAGAGAGCAACGCCCTCTACCGTAAAAACCTGGACCGGGGACAGACGGGCCTTTCCGTCGCTTTCGATCTCCCCACCCAGACGGGTTACGATTCGGATCATGTGCTCGCACGCGGCGAAGTCGGCAAGGTTGGTGTGCCGATTTGTCATTTAGGAGACATGGAAACCCTGTTCAAGGATATTCCCTTGGGCAAGATGAACACCTCCATGACCATCAACGCCCCGGCGGCCTGGTTGCTTTCGCTCTACATCGCGGCAGCCGAAAAACAGGGGGCCAAGCGGAGTGAGCTGGCGGGCACCACACAGAACGATATCATCAAGGAATATCTCTCGCGCGGCACCCATATTTTCCCGCCCGAGCCTTCCATGCGGCTGATCCGCGACGTGGTGACCTTCACCTACAGCGAAGTGCCCAAGTGGAACCCGATGAACGTTTGTTCCTACCACCTGCAGGAAGCGGGCGCGACGCCGGTGCAGGAACTCTCTTATGCTTTAGCTACCGCCATTGCCGTGCTCGATTCGGTCAAGGCCTCGGGCGTCATTTCGGATGAAGACTTCGGCAAGGCCGTGGGCCGCATCAGTTTCTTCGTCAACGCGGGCATCAAGTTCGTCACCGAACTTTGCAAGATGCGGGCGTTCACTGAACTGTGGGACGAAATCACCAAGGAACGCTATGGCGTCACCGAAGAGAAGTACCGGCGCTTCCGCTACGGGGTGCAGGTCAACTCCCTGGGCCTTACCGAGCAGCAACCGGAAAACAACGTCTACCGGATTTTGCTCGAAATGCTCGCCGTGACGCTCTCGAAAAACGCCCGAGCCCGCGCCGTGCAGCTTCCGGCCTGGAACGAGGCGCTCGGCCTGCCGCGCCCTTGGGATCAGCAATGGTCGCTGCGCCTCCAGCAGATTGTCGCCTACGAAACCGACCTGCTGGAATACGGCGATATTTTCGATGGCTCGGAAGAAATCACCCGTAAGGTCGAAGAACTGAAAGCCGAAGCCCGCGAGGAGTTGAAGCGCCTCGAAGACATGGGCGGCGCCATCGCCGCGGTGGAAACCGGCTACATGAAGCAGGCCCTGGTCGCCTCTCATGCCGAGCGCATCGCCTCCATCGAATCGGGTGACATGACCGTCGTTGGCGTCAACAGCTTCACCGGCGGCGAGGAAAGCCCGCTGACTGCCGGAGACGGCGCAATCATGGTGGTCGACCCGAAAGCCGAGGCCGAACAGATTGAGCGGCTCAACGAATGGCGCGCCCAGCGCGATGACGATACCGTCGCCAAAGCGCTGGCCGATCTGGAAGCTGCGGCCAAAGACGGCACCAACATCATGGAACCTTCCATCGCCTGCGCTCATGCGGGCGTCACCGGCGGCGAATGGGCCCAAACCCTGCGCAATGTCTTTGGCGAATACCGTGCGCCCACCGGCCTTTCCGGCGCAGCTCCTGCCGAACCTTCGGGCAGCCTTTCGAGCGTCCGCGATCAGGTTAAGGCCGTCGCTGACAAGCTTGGTCGGCCGCTCAAGATTCTGGTTGGCAAGCCGGGTCTGGATGGCCATTCCAACGGCGCGGAACAAGTTGCCGTCCGCGCCCGCGATGCAGGCTATGAAGTGGTCTATCAAGGCATCCGCCTAACGCCCGAACAGATCACCAACGCGGCGCTGGAAGAAGCGGTGGACGCCGTAGGCCTGTCAGTGCTTTCAGGCTCCCATATGCCGTTGGTCGAAGAAGTGATGACCCGAATGAAGGAAAATGGCCTCGAGGACATTCCGGTTTTCGTCGGCGGCATCATCCCGGCAGAAGACGCGGAAGCCTTAAAGAAGATCGGCGTCGCCGGGGTCTACACCCCACGCGATTTCGACATCACCCAGATCATGGGTCAGATCACCGAGGAAATCGGCAGACGCGCCGCCTGATTTGAAATGACTTAACTCGGAAAAGGGGCTTCCACAAAGGAGGCCCCTTTTTTCGTGACCAACGAAGCGTTATTGTTTCCCCATGGCATTCTTTCTTCGACATATCGCCCGCATGGCGGTGCAGAAGCTGGCGAGCGACCCGGTGGCCCGGGGGCAGGCGGTTAAAGCCGCCCAGACGGTCACCGACGAAGTTCGCAAGGTGGCTGCTGAGGACAACAAGCCCTATGCGGCCGGACGGTCCGTCCGGCGGATGTTGAATAAACTTCGTGACGAGAAAAGCAGCTAAAGCTGGCTAAGGCGTCATCTTGAATGGCGCGTCTTGGTAACGAGCCTGCATCAAAGGGATGCTGAGCAGATTGTTCGCTCCGAGAACCCGCCCCTCTTTCAATTCATTATATCCGGCATCCAAAAGATCGGAGACCTGAGACCGTTCTTTTCTCATCCAGACAACGACCGGGAGTGTCATACGGGGCGTATAGCGATATTCGGCCGTCGGGTCGATCTTGCCGAAATACCATTTGAAATCCTCGCCCCCCCAAAGAAGTGGCGCACGGTCACGCAGGAACATCTTGACCGACGTGGCGATGCTCGCCGCTTTCGAAACGGTAACGACATTTTCCTCGACTAGCGCATTGAGATTGGGGGCAAACTTGTAGGGCGACTTCATCCCCTGAACGACGATGATGGATTTATCCTTTAGGTCGCCCTCTTTCTCCGGCGACTGTTTGACGGACGGGTGGGAAAACCACCCTGCCGACCAGGGAGAACTCCAGGCGCTGGCTCGACAACAATCATGGAACTGGCCAAGGTCGATGGTGATCAGTCCGTCCGCCGCCCCGGAGCGCAGAGCCCTGTAGGCTCTTTTGAGCGGCACCACCTTAAATCGACAGTCGAGCTTGGCCCGTTCACACAAAGCCTTAACCGTTTCCCCCATGGTCCCGGAAAAACCGCCCGAAACCGTTGAATGAAGCAAGGGCGGAAACTCGAAAGACAAAATCGTTACCGGCCGCCGCTCATCGTCGGCATTCATCGATGCGCTGGAGGCCTCAACGGTCGCGCCATCAGCCAGTAGCGCAAAAATCGATAGGCATAGGGTGACGAAAATTCTACGCATTGCTCCGCTCAAGCTGCAAGGTATCGGTCCGGCAAGGCATTTAGGATCAGGACCCTAGGCTGCCTACTTAAGATAAGTATAGCCCAGAAGCTTTTCACCGTAGAATCATTGGAAATGATAAATTAATCGAATAATCGTAGCTCTAATTTTGGTCTTTTCCCGGAAAGTAGACGGCAATCGGCTCGGCGCCCGGAGAGGGTTCGGCAGGGTTATCGACCACAGGAGCCATCTTGTCGATCAGATAACGGACGACGCCGGGACGATATTGAGCTTGAATGCGGGTCCAGGTCACATAGAGCCCACCGCGGGATTCATAGCCCATGATTTCCTTGTTCTCCAGGGCGTCACTGATTTCCCGGCCAATGGAAACGGCATCGGCCACATAGACCCAAGCCGGCTTGATGCCACCGTGCCAAATAACCACAACTCCCCCATCCTGAAGCTTTTCATCTTCAGGGTCTACAAAGGCGAGTTTCTGAAACCCCCCTTTAGGCGAACGCGCCCAGGGAACTTTCTGAACCGCCTTGAATTTCGGTTCTTTGGCCTTGTCTTCCTTACCAAAAAAATCCAGTAAGCCCATCTCATCTCCTTCCCCTCACCACCGTGGCAAGACGAAGCTTCCCCTTAATGATTGCTACATCACTCGTAGAACCCCAAGCTGAGATTACTAGTAAAGCGGTTAAAAGGAGATTAACCGCAAAACCCGATAAATCCCTACCTCTCAAAAGGTTAGATAGGATTTCGGAACCAATGAAAGAAAAACTGAAGCAGCCTAACGGCCGATGGTGCAGACTTTCTCAAGCAAGACCATAAAGGAGGCTTTTTCTTCAGGCGAAAACACCGAAGAAACATCCTTATCGTGCTGGGCGACCATAGGGTCCAACTCGGCCAATTTCTTTTCACCCGCGTCAGTAAGAACCAAAGCGTAAGACCGACGGTCAACCGGCGAGGGGCGACGCTCGACGAACTTGTTTTTTTCAAGCCCATCGATCACTGCAACCATAGTCGAACGCTCGACCCCTACGGCGCGGGCCAAGGCTGATTGGGTCAGGCCTGGGTTACGGCCAATCAGCGTCATCACACCGTATTGGCCGGGCGTCATTTCCAGATCGGCCATGACTTTCTGAAACTCGCTGAAAACCACAAACTGCGCCCGACGCAATTGATAGCCAATCAACTCGGGCAGAAGGCCTTGATCCAAATCCTCAGGTTTTCCTTTGCGGGATTTCACCATTCCGGCCATCTGTCTGTCTCATTTTTAAAAGTGTGATTCTCGGGGGATGCGATACCATATGCAACCAACCGCGTCCTGTCCACCCGGCAGGCAAACCCGGCATCGAGGCTAGCCATGACCCAAGACTTCCTTTTTCCCCTTGCGACCCCAACTTTATTAATTCGCGATTCTGAAAAAAGGTTTCCCGTGCGGCGAATTTTTTGCGTCGCCAAGAACTACGCCGATCACGCCCGCGAAATGGGCGTCGACCCGGAACGTGAAGCGCCGTTTTTCTTCACCAAAAGCCCCGACAACCTAGTAACCGGCGCCTGGGTACAGGAAATATCCTACCCCTTGGCGACGAAAGACCTTCACCATGAGGTCGAATTGGTGGTGGCGTTGGGCGAGAACGGCAAGCCCATGGGCTATGCGGTCGGCATCGACTTCACCCGCCGCGACCTTCAGACCGAAGCCAAGAAACAAGGCCGCCCCTGGGCCATGGCCAAATCCTTCAGTGGCGCAGCCCCCATTGGTCAACTAACCTCTGCAAAAGCCTTCAAAAAACACCCGCAGGGAGAAATCGTTCTCAAGGTCAACGGAGAAGTGCGGCAGAAGGGAAAGGTCGGCCAAATGATCTGGAACGTCGATGAAATTCTTAAATACCTATCGGGTTTCGACCTTTTGAAGCCCGGCGACCTGATCTTCACCGGAACGCCGGCCGGCGTCGGCCCGGTGACAGCGGGCGACACGCTTGAGGCCCACATCGACGGGCTCGACTCCCTTCATGTCCGGATGACGCCCTAATTTTTTAACGGCTGCCAATTGCGGATTCGCTCATCAATCAGCGCCTGTTCACGGGCCGGTACTTTCCGCGCGGCGTCGCGGCGCAGACGATCCGCCAGGGTCTGCACCTCTAAAGCGCCATATCCGGCGGCAAGTCCGAGCCAGAGGTATGCCTGCTTGGGATCTTCCGGCAACCCCTGACCGCTGAGATAGGCTTGTCCCAGGTTGAGCATGGCGTCTCCATTGCCGCGCGCGGCAGCCTGGTGATAAAGCTCGAACGCCCGCCCCCGGTGGATCGGAATTCCGCTTTCACCGGTTGCATAGAACGTTCCCAGATGATTGAGCGCCGCCGGATAGTTGAGGCTGGCGGCATGATTTAAAAGATCGATCCCTTGCCGGGCGCTTTTGGGAACACCCATCCCTTCTAGATAGAGAACGGCCAGTAAATAGGCCGCTTCGCCATGTCCCGAACGGGCCGCATAGGCGAAGAAATCAGCCGCCCGCGCCGCATCGCGGGTCAGTCCTTCCCCGGTGAGGTTCATTTTGCCGACCCGGACGTTGGCTTCCACATGACCTCGTCCCGCAGCTTCGGCATACCACCGCGCAGCCAGCGCCACATTGGGCGCAACCCCATAACCGAACTCGTAAGCGCGAGCCAGATGATACTGGGCCAGCGCATCACCGCTCTTAGCTGCCGGAACCAGATGCTGAAACCCCAGCGCATAGTCGCCCCGCTCCATGGCTTCCACACCTTCTGCCGCTCCGGCGAAAGCCGTAGCGGGCAACGAGATCAGTCCGGCTAAAACGCTTAGCAGAAAAAAGAGGCGGAAAGCGTGCCGCATTATCCTCATCCATTCGGAGAAAATCAGGCCTATTCTGCCCAGACGATCTTTTCTTTTGAGTTAACGGGCGCTGATCTGATCGGCCGCCAGTTGGCGAAGCTTAAAGCGTTGGATTTTTCCCGAAGCTGTGCGTGGCAGCTCATCGAGAAAGACAAACCGCCGCGGACACTTATAAATCGGCAAGCTGGTGGTCAGGCTTTCCAGTAACGCAGCTTCCAAAGCCTCCCGGTCCGCCTGCCGGTTGTTGGGCACGATGAAACAGGCAAGCCGCGTCAAACCGTCCCGGTCAGAGATGCCGACAACGGCGGATTCATGAACCTCTTCATTCTCGTTGACCCGCCTCTCCACCTCCGCCGGGCTCACCCACTGGCCCGAAACCTTGACCAAATCGTCGGCCCGCCCCTGGTGATAGAAACAACCGCTGCCATCGAAAACGAAAAGATCGCCCGTTTTGAACCAACCGTTGTTGAAAACCTCGGCGGAGCGCTCGGGCATATGCCAGTATTCTTTGGCCAGCCCCGGCATACGAACCCACAAAACCCCCGGCAGTCCCGGCTCTTCGATTTGTTCTCCCATGTGGTCGATCAGACGCACATCGACACCCGGCGCAGGCGTTCCGGTGACGCCTTGCATTTCCCAGCCTCGGGTATTGGCGAGGAACATATACATGGTTTCCGTCGAGCCTATCCCTTCGAGGATGGCGCGTCCGGTGATCCCCTGCCATTGCCTGAAGATCGTCGCAGGTAGAGATTCTCCAGCCGCTACATAAGATTCGATCTCTTGATAGACCGGCGCGCCGACCGCGCCGCTGTTCAGCAGTTTTTTAAAAAACGTCGGCACACTGAACATCATGGTCGGCTTGTGGCGCTCGACAACGGCCGTCACGTCCTCGGGGTCGGGCCATCCATGGTAAAGAATAATCGTCGCCCCGGCGCGCAGCCCACCAATCAGGATATGGCCCAGCGTGAAGGCGAAAAACAATTTGGATGAAGAGAACAGACGGTCCCCCGCCTTGACCTTGAGGATATCGGTCATATAGCTATCGGCCGCCAAAATGGTCTCAAGCGTATGGACCACGCCTTTGGGCTGGCCGGTACTGCCGGAGGAATAGGACCAGAAAGCCATATCGTCCATTAAGCGCGGCACGCCGGGAAACTCCGAGTCATGGCCACCGATGAAATCTTCCAGCGTTCCCTGGTCGCCGAGAAGCACCACCTGGGGCTCGGTTTTCGCCATGGTCAGGGCGGGCTTTAAGGTTCCACCGAAAAATTCTTCGACAACCACCACCTTGGCATTGGAATCTTCTAGGATATAGGCGATTTCCGTCGCCACCGCCCTGGTATTGATCGCGATGGGAACGGCGCCCGCCTTCATCGCACCGACAAAGGCGTATACGAATTCGGGTCGGTCGAGCAACAAAATCGCCACCCTGTCACCCGGCCCTACTCCAGCAGCGACACAGGCCGCGGCAAACCGGTTTGAACGCCGGTCCAGTTGATCGTAAGTAATCGTTTGGTTGTCGAACTCAATGGCGGGTCGATCACCCCAGCCTTTCGACAAAGCGGGGCGCAGGAGAATGGTCCCTCCATTCACTATCCCAGCCCTCATGCCACCGGCTTTCAAAGCACGGCCAATCGACGGTCGTGAAATCACCGCCCAACCTCACATTTCAAGTTTCTCTAGTTTGCGCATCTGTCCGGTCTTTTCGCCGGTAAGGGCATGGTGAGAAGGGCCGTCCGTTCCGTCAAGCCGGTAAAGCATGAAAAGAGACAATTTTTACAAAAAAAATCCTCCCCACGACCCGCGTCGGGGGAGGATCAGAGGAGAAGATATCAAAAAGGTTGCGGGCGCTTTCGATATGCTGCTTTAAGCGGCAGCTTTCTTCTCGGAAGTTTCAGCGATATTGAGGCCTGCGCGCAGAGCTTCGAAAGGCAGAACCGGCGCAGCACTGCCAAACAGTTCATCGCGATCGGCCTTACTGGGAATCGCCTCATGGAGACCGAGAGCCTGACGACTGTGAAAAGGAATGTCCCGTGGACGTTCCGCTGGAACCAAATTAACCAGACTGTGATCGGCGCCCAGCAACATTTTAGCCAAGGCATCGCCCATTCGCTTAACAATCAGGCCGAAAACCAACGCCCGTTCACGGCGAGCCCGCTCCAGAGCCGGGGCGATTTCGTCCGCAACGGATGCGGCGGGGGACAAAGCAGCTCCTTTTTCAATCTTCATGGCTTTTCTCCTTATCGGGCCGGCTGGGAGGATTTCCGGCCAAATGGGTCAATGTTACTGACATAGTTGTACTGGTATGACCACTTGGCGTTAAGCGGTCTTTTTGCGCTGCAGCATTGCGAAAATCGCATGGCTTTAAAGATTCCCTCTTTGCAACAACCGTTTAGCTCCCTACCTTTTGAGATATGAACGATATGGCCTCAACAGATCACGGCGAACGTCTTGCCGCACTGCGCAACCAACTGGACCAACGGGGTCTGGACGGTTTCATCGTGCCTATGACCGACGCCTTTCAGGGTGAATACATCCCCGATCACGACCGCCGCCTGTCCTGGCTGACCGGTTTTACCGGCTCGGCGGGACTGGCCATTGTCTTGACCGGCCGGGCCGCCCTCTTCGTCGATGGCCGCTATACGCTGCAAGCCCGCGATCAGGTAGACGAGACGTTATTTGAAAGGGCCTCGCTGACCACCGACGCCGATGGCGTCTGGCCGCCGGGAGCCTGGCTCGAAACCGCGTTGAACCAAGGGGCGAAACTGGGATACGACCCCTGGCTTCATACCGCTTTCGATCATGCCCGGTTTGAGTACAACTGCGCTAAGGTCGGCGCATCCCTCACCCCTTGCCCGACCAACCCCATCGATACAATCTGGACCGATCAGCCGCCGCCCCCTATGGCTCCGGTCATTCCCCACCCCATCGATTTCACCGGGCAAAGCGCTAAAGAAAAGCGACAACAAATCGCCCGGGTTCTTACCAACGAAAACATAGACGCCCAGGTAATTGCCGCACCCGATTCGACCGCCTGGCTGCTCAATATCCGCGGCGGCGACGTACCCTTCACGCCCATTCCCCTGGTTTTTTCCCTGCTTTACGCCGACGGGCGGGTCACCCTGTTTATCGATAGGTCAAAGGTCTCCTCCGGCCTTGAGGCGCATTTGGGCGAGGAAGTGACGCTTACCACCCCGGCCCAGTTTGGCGAAGCCTTGAATGCACTGAAAGACCGCAAAGTCCGGGTCGTCCGCAATGGGACCGCCCTTTGGATTCTCGAACGCCTGAAGCAAGCCGGGGCCGAGTTGTCGTTTGGCGAGGACCCCTGCGCCCTGCCCAAGGCGTGTAAAAACACGGTCGAACAAACGGGCATCCGCAAAGCGCACGAACGGGACGGCGCAGCGCTCACCCGCTTTTTGGCCTGGCTGGACGATCAGCCGGTCAGTGACGCCTTAACCGAGATCGCCGTGGCAGACCGACTGGAAGCTTTCCGCGCCGAAAGCGATCTTTTTAGAGGATTGAGCTTTCCCACCATTTCCGGCGCAGGCCCTAACGGCGCCATCGTACACTACAGCGTCACACCAGAAACCGACCGCAAGCTGGAAAACGGTTCGCTCTATCTGGTCGATTCCGGCGGACAATACCCGGACGGCACCACGGACGTCACCCGCACCATCGCCATCGGCCCGCCCGACAGTGACATGAAAGACCGCTACACCCGCGTCCTGAAAGGCCATATCGCACTTTCATCCTGCCGGTTTCCTCAAGGCACGAGCGGTTCTCAACTCGACGCGCTGGCCCGCGCCCCACTCTGGCAGGCGGGGCTCGACTACGACCATGGCACAGGCCATGGCGTCGGGGCCTATCTCAGCGTTCATGAAGGGCCCCAGCGTATTTCCAAACAGCCCAATCGCGTAGCCCTCAAGCCCGGCATGGTGCTCTCAAACGAACCCGGCTATTACAAAGAGGGCGCCTACGGCATCCGACTGGAAAACCTGGTTCTGGTCGTTGAGGCGGAGAGCGTCAACGGCAAACCCATGCTGGCCTTCGAGCCCCTAACCCTGGCGCCCTTCGACCGGAAGCTGATCGAAACGACGCTGCTGACCGATGAAGAACGCAATTGGCTCAACGCCTACCATGAACGGATTCGCGACACCCTATCGCCATTGGTTGACAGCGCCACAAAGGTTTGGCTCAAGGCGGCGACAGCCGCCGTTTAGAGCGGATTTGATTTCCTTGAATCGTTCCAAAAAAATCTATCTAATAGAGGCAATGGGAACGGAAGATCTTTCACCAAGCCGGAGAAAAATCCGGTGCGAAGCATATAAAAAGACCACTCCCAAATAATATTGCCGCCAATAATGCGGAAAACGAGAAACCGAGAAACTTGCTCAGGAAGAAAGGCCATGGCCCTTTTTGAATGGACCGATGACTTTATCACCGGAATCGAGATGATCGATAAGGACCACCAACTATTGGTCTCACTGATCAATCAACTTCATGCAGCAATCGAAGCCGATCAGGATCGCGATATTATCGCCAGCGTCCTCACGGTATTGACCGAATACACCTGCACTCATTTCGCCAGAGAAGAAAAGTTGCTTGAAAAGAGCGATTATCCCGACCTTGCGGAACACAGAGAAAAACATCGCAATCTCAGCAGTCAGGCGATTGAAATCTATCGGCGCTACAGCGAAAACGAAGCTTCCGATATCTCCACGGAAACGCTGGTTTTCCTTAAGGAATGGCTGACCAAGCACATTCTCGGCAGCGATATGGCCTATCGTCCCTATGTCAAAGACCTTTTCTTGACCCGTGAAGAAGAAATGGAAGCGATGAGCCTGGACGGGAAAGACGTTCCCTCAGACCTTCAGTGGGCTTAGCGCACATTTTTTAAGACTTCCACTCCCTCCTCAAGCCTTCCATTCTCCCGAGAAAAGCTTTAGACTTTTGCTCGGCAATGACCGAGTGCGCAGCATAAAGGGTGGGCCTGGAACGCGCGAATAATGGGCTCGGTCCTGTCGAGGGAGCGATAAGCCGAAAATAGATGAAACGTAAACCATTCACAGCGGAAGTCAGGCTGAAGCAGAAAGCCATGAGCGGCGAAAGCGGCACACAGGCCGCCCGTTCATTCGACAATTCAGGCATCAGCAATGGCGACCTTCTGTCCGCCATCGAAGGACTCCGCACCGATTTAAAAACCCTGGTCCGCGCTGCGTTCAGCGAAGCAGCCCCTGAAATCAAGGAAGAGGTGGCCGAAGCCGCTTCGACCCAGGTGGTGGTTAACGGCCCCTCGCCCGAAGAGCTGGACAAGCTGCAAAACGAACTGGCCGCTATGGCCCGTAACATCCAGGAAACCAAAGCGGAAATCGTTTCCCTACGACCAGCCAACAGTGAGCACGACCACCTCGTAATCGTCAGCGATCAACTGGACGCCGTCGTCGAGGCCACCGAGAGCGCCACCGATTCAATTCTGGAAGCAACTGAAAAAATTGACGCATTGGCGCAACGCCTGGCCGCACACGTCGATGAGGAAGACCGCCAACTGGTCGATGAAATCAGCGAACACGTCATCGCCATTTTCGAGGCCAGCAACTTCCAGGATCTCACCGGGCAGCGGATCACCAAGGTGGTGAATACGCTGAAATTCGTTGAAGAACGGATCAATGCAATGATCGAAATTTGGGGAGCCGACACGCTGAGCGGCATTTCACCCAAGGCGGAATTCAACGAAGACCTGGACGGCGACAAATCCCTGCTCAATGGGCCGCAACTCAAAAATGAGGGCATCTCCCAAGACGACATCGACGCCCTGTTCGATTAAGAAATTGGACAAAAGGCGGGCGCAGTCCGCGCCATTTCCTTATAGTGTGGAAAACATCAAAGGTCCTTGAAACCAATTCCAAGGACCTTTGATGGGTAGCCTGTTTTTAATGAGCGAACAAGTCAGGCAAGTGCTTCCATCACTTCCCGTTCCATATCTTTTTCTAGGCTTTTATCCTTGGCAGCGTGCTGCAAAAGCACATGGAACATGACACCGGCTGCTTGGGTCGTTCCTATAGAAAGCTTGCGTGCCATTTTTTCCACGATCGCCCAATCTGCATCTTGGGTTGGAATTCGATGTTTGTGATCGTATCCGACCAATGCTGGACGCCCTCCACTCGATTTAAGCGAATCCTGCAATTCCTTGGCAAGCTCCTGAAGCAAAAATCCGTCGCCCGACATCGTACTGCCGATATATTTCGCGCCTGTGGCAGAGATGATCTCGTCGCGGCTGATTTGCCGAGGTCGTGACGATGTGTTTTTGATCCGTCGCGGACGCTTGGATGTGTTCTTAATCCGCATGGGCCACTCCTAAGTGTAGTCATCCAAGAGAAAGAAATCATTATCGAACTCAAAAGCCATTGCGTCTTGGTTCGTTTCCTTTCCAATTCGTTTCACTAAAGCAATCAAGGCATCGATCTGCTCGATAAAACGATCTGGGTCAATGTATACGTATACGATCACCGGGTTCTCTTCGATCAGATGATCTGTTTCTTCGTTATACCAAACACCTCGCAACGGAGGCATCGCGGTAGCCCCAGTACTAATTTTCGACAGCTCTTTAAGTACCAACTCCACCCACGGTTTCTGGTCAAAGGGCTTATCGTTGCGATCCGCACTCGGGACGTAAATAGCGAACTTTTGTCCCAACATCGTCGCGCCAAAGGCAGCAGCAATGTCGAATTCTTCTTCAGTTTCGTTTGTCATTGTCACTCCTTGATCATTAATATGTGACTTATGGGACCAAAAGTCAATGTGCAGCACAAAGTGGTCACTGCTCCAGTGTAACGATTTCATTACAACGAAAACCCGTCGCAAGCCTTGCCTGCAACGGGTTTAATCGTTTCATTCCACACGTTAGGGAAATGGCGCGGGGCGCAGACCCGCCTTTATTTATTTGAGCGCCGCTTCTTCCGCCGAGCCGGTAAGGTGGGTTTTCAACATGCTTAAGACCTCGTTGGAATCCCATTCGGTCGGCCCCTCGAGACGCCCCACTTCCTGACCGTCACGATCAATGATCAGGGTCGTCGGCAGCCCCTTAACACCGAGGGCGCGCGCTACGCTGCGGTTTTTATCGATCAAGACCGCAAGGTTTTTGATGATCGCCGTCTTGAAATAGGGTTTGACCGCTTCGGCCCCCTGGCGATCCAGCGACAAGGCCAGCACCTCGACTCCCAGATCCTTCATCTTGGCCTGAAGACGATCCAGCGAAGGCATTTCACGCAGGCAGGGGGCGCACCATTTGGCCCAAAAGTTCATCACCACGACCTTGCCTTTATAGTCTTCGATGGTCCGCTCCGTTTCGCCATTCTCAAAAAACGGAACCGGCGGAACCGGCAAAGGAGGATGCACGGGACGGTATTTTTCCGTAAAATTGGAGCCATCAGAAGCGATATTCGTCGTTTCGGCGCTTGCATGTGGCGCGGATATGGCGACAATCAGCCAAACGGCAAGCAGCCCGATTATTGCGGGAAGTTTCATCCGTTTCAGGTTATTCTCGTTCATCAAGTCTCTACTCTTTTTTTGCCGGTCGATATCAGGATATGACGGAACAAACACCAAAAAAAGCCTCCAACACAAGCGCCATGTGGGGCGGACGATTCGCCGAGGGTCCCGCCGCGATCATGGAGGAAATCAACGCCTCCATCGGGTTCGACCAACGGTTCTACGCCCAAGATATAGCAGGTTCCAAGGCTCACGCCACCATGTTGGCGACCGTCGGTATCTTATCGCAGGACGACGTCCAGGCAATCCATCAAGGTCTCGATACCATATTGGAAGAGATTGAGAGCGGGCAATTCACATTCAAGACATCGCTTGAAGATATTCATATGAATGTGGAATCCCGCTTGAAAGAGTTGGTCGGCGAGGCGGCCGGACGCCTCCACACGGCCCGGTCGCGCAACGACCAAGTGGCGACTGACTTCAAACTCTGGGTCCGTGACGCCCTCGATCAACTGGACGAAGGCCTAAAAGGCCTGCAAGGCGTCTTAGTCGATTTGGCGGAAGAACATGCCGATACGGTGATGCCCGGCTTCACCCATCTGCAAACCGCCCAACCCGTCACCTTCGGCCACCACATGCTGGCCTATGTGGAAATGCTCGGTCGCGACCGGGGTCGGGTGAGCGATGCGCGCAAACGGCTGAACGAATGCCCGCTCGGCTCGGCCGCTCTTGCCGGAACCTCGTTTCCCATCGACCGGCAGATGACCGCCAAGGCCTTGGGCTTCGACGGCCCGACGCGCAATTCGCTTGATTCGGTTTCCGACCGGGACTTCGCCCTCGAATTCTTGAGCACGGCGGCGATCTGCTCGACCCATCTGTCGCGCATGGCCGAAGAAATCGTCATCTGGTGTTCGGCCCAGTTCGGGTTCGTCAAACTTTCGGATTCTTTCTCGACCGGTTCATCGATCATGCCGCAAAAACGCAACCCGGACGCCGCCGAACTGGTGCGCGCCAAAGCGGGCCGGGTGATCGGCGATCTCAACGCCCTGCTGGTCGTCATGAAAGGCCTGCCGCTGGCTTACTCCAAAGACATGCAGGACGATAAGGAGCCGGTGTTCGAAGCTTCCGACACCCTAGGCCTTTGCATCGCCGCGATGACCGGCATGATGAGCGAGGTCACCGTCAATGTGGCCACTTTGAAAGAGGCGGCAGGGCACGGCTTCTCGACGGCCACCGACATCGCCGATTGGCTGGTCCGCATCCTCAACATGCCTTTCCGCGACGCCCACCACGTCACCGGCGCACTGGTCAAGATGGCCGAAGACAAAGGTTGCCAACTCCATGAGCTGAGCCTAGATGACATGCGGACGGTCGAAGCGGCGATCACCGACGACGTCTATTCGGTCTTAAGCGTCGAAGCCTCGGCGGGCAGCCGGACGAGCTTTGGCGGCACGGCGCCGAACAATGTGCGCGCAGCCGCCAAGGAAGCGCGGGAAAGGTTTTTGAAATGACGAAACGATCAATGCCCTTTTTGGCCTGCGGTTTTGTCGCCATAACCCTGGCCCTGTCGGGCTGCGGTCGCAAAGGCGCGCTGGAAGCAGCCCCCGACCAAGATCCCAATTATCCCCGCCAATACCCTGCTCCCCTAGAAGTTGAGGAACGGGACGGCGGCCAAGGCGTCTATGGAACGGGCCAAACGACCAACCCCGACAGACCCTACCGCACCTATTCCAACTACCCTCGACCCAAGCAGTCGAGCTATCCCTACCGCAGATAACGGGCCGACCATGGACCATTTCACCTACATCGACGGGACCCTTTCTGCCGAAGAGGTTCCTCTCACCCGCATCGCCGAAGCCGTCGGCACACCCTTTTATTGCTATTCGACGGCGACGCTGACCCGACACTATAAGGTCTTCGACGAAGCCTTTACCGGCATCGATCATACGGTCTGTTATGCAATCAAAGCCAACTCGAACCTGGCCGTCATCCGTACGCTGGCCCAGTTGGGCGCGGGGGCGGACGTGGTATCGGTCGGTGAAATGCGGCGCGCTATAGCGGCCCAGGTTCCGGCCGACAAGATCGTCTATTCAGGCGTCGGCAAAACCAAAGAAGACCTGGGCGAAGCGCTTAAAGCCGGGGTGATGCAGATCAACGTGGAATCCGAACCGGAACTCGAAGCCTTAAGCGAGGTCGCCCAGGCTCTGGGCGTCGAAGCGCCGGTCGCCATCCGCACCAATCCCCATGTGGACGCCAAGACCCACGAAAAAATCGCCACGGGGAAAAGCGAAAACAAATTCGGCATCGACTGGGTGCGCATCCGCGAGGTCTACGCCAAGGCCGCTGCATTACCGGGCATCAATCTGCGCGGTCTTGCTGTCCATATCGGCTCGCAACTGACCGACCTGGAGCCCTTCGGCGCGGCTTTCGCCCGCATGCGGAGCCTGATTGAAGAATTGCGCGCCGACGGTCATAAGGTCGAGACCCTCGATCTCGGCGGCGGCTTGGGCATCCCTTACGACAACGCCGAAACGCCGCCACCGTCGGACTACGCCGCGACGGTTAAACAGGCGCTTGACGGCATGGACCTCCACCTGATTTTCGAGCCGGGACGGATGATCGCCGGGAACGCCGGGGTTCTGGTTTCTAAAGTGGTCTATGTTAAGCAAGGCGAAACCCGTAATTTCGTTATTCTCGATGCGGCAATGAACGACCTCATGCGGCCTTCGCTCTACGACGCTTCCCACGACATCGTGCCGGTGCGCCAATCCACTGGCGCGGATGCGCCGAACGAACCGGTCGACGTGGTCGGCCCGGTCTGCGAAACCGGCGACACCTTCGCCAAGCAGGTCAACCTGCCTCATCTGGCAGCCGATGACCTAGTCGCCTTCCGCACGGCGGGGGCCTATGGCGCGGTCATGGCCTCGACCTACAACACCCGGCCTTTGATCCCCGAAGTCATGGTCCAGGGCAACGCCTTTGCGTTGGTCCGCCCGCGCATGGAAGTAGAAGACCTGATCGCCCTCGACCGCCTGCCCGAATGGTTGGAGGGTTAAGGTCTATGGGGTAAGTCCGCTGCGCATCGCCCTTTCTATCGCTCTCACCCGGGCCTCTATCGCCTGGGAGCGGTGCTGGGGCCTTGCCTGGAAAGCGGCTTCCCTTTCCGCTCTTTTACTTGCGGTCATCCTGGCCGATCTGCTGCCCCTGTTGCCACTGGCCTGGCATCTGGCCGTCCTTGTTGTTTCAGCCATAGCCATCTTGGTCGCGGCGCTGCCACTCCGTCACTTCCGTTACCCAACCCGCGAAGAAGCCATTCGCAGACTGGAAAAAGACCCGGCACTCGCCCATCGTCCGCTCACCGCCCTCAACGACCGGCCCGCGGGAGAGCAAACAAACGCCTCTCTCTGGCATAAACACCAACTAACAGCGGCAACCGCACTTGAAAATCTCACCCCCCAAAGCCCTATCAGTCCGGTTCCGGCGAAAGACCGAAATGCGCTGCGCTTCGCCGCTTTAATCATCCTGGTCAGTGCGATCATCATCGGTCGGCAAGACCCTGGCGAGCGGCTGGTCCGCGCCTTCCTCCCCGGCGGCGTACTTGCCGATCCTGAAGCCCTCACTGTCGAGGCCTGGGTTACCCCGCCGGCCTACACCGCCCTGCCTCCACTCTTTTTATCGCTCGACCGTCCGCCCGATCCGGCGGCGCCGCCCCAAGCGCCCCAGGGAAGCACCATCAAGCTCCACATTGCGGGCGCGGAAGGGAGCTTATCGGCGTCTATCGGCGATACCGCCCTTGAAACCGTGAAAATCGACAAGCTGAGCTTCAAGGCCGAAGGCATCGTTGAAGGCGGCGATACTTTAATCGTCAGAAGCAACAAACGGATCTTTGTCAGTTGGCCTTTGACCATCCTTCCCGACGTCCCTCCCAAGATCGCCCTAATCAACGAACCGACTGCTCACCCGGAAACCCAGGAATTGCAGCTACAGTATCGAGCATTCGACGACTATGGCATTGACAGGACCCGGCTTTCCTTGCGCCTGACCGACGGGGAGGAACACCAACCCCAAAGCCTCACCCTCCCCACGCCAAGAAATGCGCGGACCGTTCAATCTTTCCGCCGCGATCTGACGGCGCACCCCTGGGCCGGGCGCGAGGTCGAGATGATTTTAAGAGCCCGGGACGGGGCCGGTCAGGAAGGCGAAAGTCGGCCGGTTGTGTTTATTCTGCCGGAACGGATTTTCAAACACCCCATCGCACGACGCTTGGCCGAGGAACGCAAACGCCTGACCATAGCGGGGCCGACCCGGCTCGACGTCGCCTCCAACCTGGGCATCATGGCGGGTCGGCCGGAACGCTTCGGTCATGACAACATTATCGTCTTAGGCTTAAGCGTCGCTGAAAGCCGCCTGATCTACAACGCCGACCGCCCCTCCATCGAAAGCGTACGCGCCCTGCTTTGGGATATGGCGTTGAGGCTCGATCAAGGCTTGGGCGCACTGGCCCGGCGCGATCTCTTGGAGGCCGAAGAGGCGCTTCAGGAAGCGCTACGCCAAGGGGCGGATCAAGAAACCCTCGAACGGCTGATGGACCAGATGGCGGAGGCCATGCGCCATTTCCTGGAACAGATGACCGAAAATATCGATCCCAATGACATTCCCGACCTGCCCCTGCCCGAAGGCCTCGAAGCAGTGGGACAGGACGAATTGAACCGGATGCTCGAAGAAGCCCGCCGGTTGATGCGCATGGGGGATCGGAAAGGCGCCCAGGAACTCATGGCGCAGCTGCGTCAAATGCTGGAAAATCTGCAAACGGAAAAACCCGAAAATCTAGGCGAAGCTCTGGCCAAAAGCAAAGAACTGATCGACCGCCTCGACACTCTGGAAAAGGCCCAACGGCAACAACTCGATAAAACCTTCAAGCAACTCAATGCTCCTGCCGATGGCTCACCGCCAACCGACGGACAGGACAATGCCGCCGAACAATCGGCCCTGCGCGAAGAACTGCAAAGCCTGATGAAGCAGTTCGAGGCCTTTACCGGCGATTCACCCCAAGCCCTAAAGCGCGCCGACGACGCCATGGACCGGGCCGCTCAATCGCTTAAACGGCAACGCCTTGATGTCGGGCGGCAATACCAGTCTGAAGCCGTCGATCAACTACGGCGGGCGCAACGCGAAGCGACTAAAATGCTCGGCCAGGCCTTGAGCAAAAAGGGGTTGCAGACCTTTTCCAAGCCGGGCGCGGAGGGAGGCGGGCCCGATCCTTTCGGCAAAGGAAGACCCTCCTTACGGAACGGGCCGATTACCGGAAACGGACCCAAAATACCGGGACAGCCCCAGATCGACCGGGCCGGAACGATCCTCGACGAACTACGCCGCCGCCTCAACGACCCGACACGCAGGAAGTTGGAGCGCGACTACATCGAGCGCCTTCTTAAAATGTACTGAGGGACTGTTTGTTAAGCCGAGGACGGACGGCTACTTTTACTGGTCCTTGCCGTCCATTTTCTCATCGCCGCCCGGCATGAGGGGCTCTTCGCTGAAGGTCACTTCAAGCCGCTTAGCCGTCGGCACAGGGTCTTCAATTTCTGCCTTAAAGCCGATGTTCTCGGAAGGGCCGAGCTTGGGCTTGGCCGGTTTGACCATCATGAACTGGACTTCTTCGTTCCGCGCGTCATAAAGCGAAACGCGGATTTGCGGCACCATGCGTTCCTGATCGGTGACGTTGATCACGCTACCCCAAACGGCCAGAATGTCCTTGCCACCGGCATCCGAACGATCCGAGCGCACATTGCGGATATCGAGGCCCGCCCCCGGCGCATCGCCGCCCAGACCCGCCATGGCGTAGTATTCTTCGGCATCGGGATAGAAATCGACAATGTAATCTTTGCCGAAGTAGATGCCGCCAATAAAACCGCCGATGATCAACAGGGAAACCACCAGGAATTTGACGAAACCGCCCCCGCTCTTCTCAGCCTTGGCCTTGGACAACGGCGACGTGAAGACTTCGGGAATATCATCGGGAATATCGTCGGGGTCGTCATAGTCCGGCGCATCGTCGTCGTCGGAGTCCATGAGCGACTGCATCGGTTCGGGGTCTTCCTCACCCTCGAACATGGATTCGATTTCTTCCGCACTCGGCACATCGTCGTCATCCATCATCGATGCGTCGTTATGACCTTCCGCGTCCATGGAATCGGCGTCCATATCCATGGAATCGAGATCCATGCCACCGTCGTCTTCGGCGAACATGGCGTCGATATCGCTGGAAACCGGCACATCCATTTCCTCTTCCGGCTCCGGCTCGTAAAAGGGCTCGGGTTCCGGCTCAGGCGGTGGCGGAGGAGGAGGTGGTGGTGGCGGAGGTGGCGGGGCCGCATAGGCCGCGGCTTGCTGCTGCGGGTAGGGCGCTGGCGGCGCATATTGCGGCTGCGCAGGCTGCATCATCGGTTGCGGCGGGGCCATGGGTTGCGGTGGGGGTGGAGGCGGCGGCTGCCGCAACTGCGATGAGTCGGCCCGCCATTTGTGTCCGCAGGTCGAACAGCGCACGGTTTTGCCCTCAGCCCCCAGCTGAGTAGCATCCATGTTGTACTGTGAACCGCAAACAGGACAGGAAATAATCATCGCAGACGAAATAAGTTATGGCTTTTAAACACTTATAGATGTTTGCGGGAAGCGGTGCAAGCACTTGCGGGGCAAGAGCCCAACATGCCATCCTTGACGGCCAGCAAAGACGGAGAACTGCAAGGTTGTTAGAGACCGAAGAATCCCGCACAAAAGGGAAGGTTCTCTAAAGAAGGAGTGAAGGGTTCTTGGCCGAGAGACAAGACATCGTCGTGCGATTTGAAAATGTGGGCCTGCGCTATGGGGTAGGGCCTGAAGTGCTGCGCGATATTTCCTTTCAGCTACGCGCCGGATCGTTCCATTTTCTCACCGGCCCCAGCGGGGCGGGCAAATCTTCCCTCTTGCGGCTGATGTATCTCGCCAACCGGCCTTCACGAGGGCTGATCACTCTTTTCGGCCAGGATATCGCCACCACGGCGCGCAAGACGCTGCCCCTGGTGCGACGCGAAATCGGCGTGGTGTTTCAGGACTTCCGTCTGCTCGATCACTTAAGCGCTTTCGACAACGTCGCTCTGCCTCTGCGCGTCGCCGGTCGCCCCGAAAGCGATGTGCGCAAGCATACCGAAGAACTGTTGGCCTGGGTGGGCCTGAAAAACCACATGGAGGCCAAGCCCCCGACCTTGTCGGGCGGTCAACAACAGAGAGTCGCCATCGCACGGGCCGTGATCACCCAGCCTAAACTGCTGCTGGCGGACGAACCGACCGGTAACGTGGACGACCACATGGCCTTTCGACTGCTCCATCTGTTCGACGAGCTAAACAAACTCGGCACAACCATCGTCATCGCCACCCACTCCACCTCCCTGATCGAACGCCTCGGCCATTCCGTACTGACCCTGGACGACGGACGGATGACCGGCGGCGAACCGGTTTTCGACCCCCTGGCGCGACCGGGAAAACCGCAGTCAACCGAGCGGAGACGCTGAAATGCTTAAACGGCGCTCCGACCTCCCCTTAAGCAAGGACCCGGCGACCCGCTTCCTGCCGTGGCTGATCGCCTTCATGGTCTATCTCGCCGCCCTGGCGGTTGCCGGCGTCATGGTGCTCGACCGGGTTTCCGGCGATTGGAAAGCGGGCGTCAGCCATACGCTGACCGTCCAGATTCCGCCGGGCGAAGACGAAACCAAAGATCAGGAGAGGCTGGCAAGCGCCCTCAACCTGTTAAACCGCACCCATGGCGTCGCCGAGGCTCGGGCCGTTCCTTTAAGCGAAGTGATGACCCTGCTCGAACCCTGGCTCGGCAAATCGGAAACCGTCGGGAACCTTCCCCTGCCGTTGCTTATCGATGTGGAACTGGCCGCTGCGGCAGCCATCGACCTGCCGCAGCTGGCCCGTGACCTTGAAAAAATCGCACCCGGCGTTTCGGTCGACGATCATAGCGTCTGGTTGCAACGGCTCATTCAATTGGTGCAGTCGATCCAGGTCCTGGCCGCCTCGGTGCTCGGCCTCATCGGTTTCGCCACCGTCGGCACCTTGATCTTCACCACCCGCGCGGGACTTGCCCTCCACCACCCAATTATCGAAACCCTGCATCTGATTGGCGCGCAAGACAGCTACCTGGGAAAACAGTTCGGCCATCACGCCATGGTGCTGGGCCTCAAAGGCGGCGTCATCGGCGTCGGCTTCGCCGTGCCGACCCTATTTATCATCGGCTATCTGGCCGGACGTTTGGAAAGCACCCTGCTGCCCGATCTGGCGCTCGGCCCCTTTGAGTGGACCGCGCTCGCTTTCCTGCCCATATTCACCGCTCTGATTTCCCGCGTTACGGCGCGGGCCACCGTCCAGCGCGTCTTGAGGAAGATGATCTGATGGCGGAACGCAGGTTCGGCATGAAACGACACGGCGGCCTGGGCCGCTGGGGGGGACGTCTGCTGATCCTGCTGATTTTGGTCATGATATGGACGATTGGCCTTTTTCGTTTTGCCAACGACCTTCCACAAACCGTCGAAGATGTTTCGACCCACAGCGACGCCATCGTCGTCCTGACCGGCGGCAGCCAGCGCCTAAGCGCCGGTTTCAATCTCATGGCCGGTGGCATGGCCGACCGACTGTTCATCTCCGGCGTTTATCGCGGGGTCGAAGTCAAACAGTTGCTTGAAAACGCCGAACGCAGCCGCGAAGGGGCCGACTGGCGCATTGAAATCGGCGATGCGGTCGACACCATCGGAAACGCCGTCGAAACGGCGGTCTGGGCCCAGCGGGAAAACGTGACATCCCTGCGGCTGGTCACCTCGGCCTACCATATGCCGCGCAGCCTGCTCGAATTCCGCTACCGCCTTCCCAAAGCGCAGATCATCCCCCACCCGGTTTTCCCGGAAAACGTCAAAATCGACCAATGGTGGGTCTGGCCGGGAACAGCACGCTTGATTATGGGTGAGTATACGAAGTATCTCATCGCCAAGCTGCGTCATCAACTCACCGACTTGCTCAACTAAGGTTTGTCCATGGCCGCCATCCGGTCCCTGATTTTCAACATCGCTTTTTTCGGCTACGGCACGCTGAACGCCATCGCCATGATCGTCCTGCTGCCTTTTCCCCGCCCCCTGACGGTCAAAGGGCTACGGATGATCGCCAAATCGACGTTCTGGTTTCTCAGAACGATTATCGGCCTGCGATATGAAATCCGCGGTCTTGAACACCTGCCGGACGGCGCGGCGATTCTCGCCTCCAAGCATCAATCGGCCTGGGATACCGGATTTTTCTTTCATATCGCAGGCGACCCGGCCTACGTGTTGAAAAAAGAACTGCTCTCGGTCCCCCTGTTCGGCTGGTATCTCTCCAAGGTCGGGATGATCGCCGTGGACCGAAACGCCGGGGCGAGCGCAATGAAAAAAATGATCAAGGACGCCACCGAAGTCGTCGCTCAAAACCGTAAAGTGGTTATTTTTCCCGAAGGCACCCGATCCGCCCCCGGCGAGCACACGACCTACCATCCCGGCGTCGCCGCCATCGACCGGGCGGTGGACGCGCCGGTGATCCCGGTCGCGCTCAACTCGGGCCTCTTCTGGCGCCGCCGGGGGTTCGTTAAGCATCCGGGAACCATCATCGTCGAGTTTCTCCCGCCACTCCCCAAAGGCCTCAAGGCCCGCGATCACATGGACCAGTTGGAAACCGCCATCGAAGAAGCCAGCAACCGGCTTAAAGCGGAAGCCGAAACCAAGTTTTTTCCCACAGGAACCGACTGATCGCCCCCTCCCCACTTTCTGTGGATAACCCTTTGAAAGCGCAGAAAACTTGTGATTTTTCTGTGGGCAACCCTGTGATCATCCTGTGCCCTCTTTGTGGAAACATAACAAGAACATTTCTTGTCCAAAAGGCCGAAAAGCCTTATCTTTGAGGAACCGGCGGCCCTCTGAAGGGCGGCATATCAACTGACAACAGGAAAAAGACCAATGGTCCAGGTGGCGTCCATCTCCCAGCAGATTTGGGACATGAAATACCGTTTAAAAACGGCCGACGGCGAACCGGTAGACCGGACCATCGAAGACTCCTGGCGGCGCGTCGCCAAAAATCTGGCTTCCGTCGAGACCGATTCCGAGCTTTGGGAAGAACGGTTCTACGAGGCCCTGTCGGACTTCAAATTCCTGCCCGCCGGACGCATCCTTTCCGGTGCGGGGGCGGAGCGTAACGTCACCTTGTTCAACTGCTTCGTCCAGGGCGACATTCCCGACGACATGGCGGGCATTTTCGATAGCCTCAAGGAAGCCGCCCTGACCATGCAGCAAGGCGGCGGCATCGGTTACGACTTCTCAACCCTCAGGCCCAAGGGCGCCAGGGTTCATGGCGTCGGGGCGGATGCTTCCGGGCCACTCTCGTTCATGGACGTTTGGGACGCCATGTGCCGCACCATCATGAGCGCCGGATCGCGGCGCGGAGCCATGATGGGCACCATGCGCTGCGACCACCCGGACATCGAAGCCTTTATCGAGGCCAAGCGCGACCCCGGCCGCATGCGTATGTTCAACCTTTCGGTCCTGGTCACCGATCCGTTCATGGACGCCGTGCGCCAAGACGCCGACTGGAACCTCGAGTTCAAGGGCACTGTTTATAATACGGTCAAGGCCAAGGATCTATGGGACAAGATCATGCGCTCGACCTACGATTACGCCGAGCCGGGCGTCATCTTCATCGACCGCATCAACCGCTTGAACAATCTCTGGTACGCCGAAGAAATCCACGCGACCAACCCTTGCGGCGAACAACCCCTGCCGCCTTATGGCACCTGTCTTCTGGGCTCGGTCAATCTGGCGCGGCTAGTGAGCGAGCCCTTTACGCCGGAAGCGCGGATCGACGAAGCCGAACTGGCGCGACTGGTCGCGGTCGCCGTGCGGATGATGGACAACGTGATCGACGTGTCCAACTACCCCCTGCCCCAACATCGGGCGGAAGCGGAGTCGAAGCGCCGGATCGGCCTCGGCATTACCGGACTGGCCGACGCGCTGATTATGTGCGGCGCACGCTATGGCGCGGCTCGCGCCGTCGATCTCACCGACTCCTGGCTTTCGGCCATCCGTCGGGCGGCCTATCTGGCATCCACCGAACTGGCCAAAGAGAAAGGCGCTTTCCCGCTGCTCGACATCGAAAAGCATCTGGAAGGGGAATTCATCGGCCAGTTGGACGATGAAGTGCGCGAGGCCATCGCCGCCAACGGCATCCGCAACAGCCACCTGATTTCCATTGCGCCGACCGGCACCATTTCGCTCTATGCCGACAATGTCTCTTCAGGGTTAGAACCGGTTTTCAGCTTCAGCTACACCCGCAACGTGCTGATGCCCGACGGCAGCCGCAAGGAAGAGGAAGTCAGCGACTTCGCCCTTCGCGCCTTCAAGCAAATTCGCGGCGACAGCGCCCCGTTAAGCGACGCCTTCGTCGATACCCAGGTTTTGAGCCCGCGCGATCATTTGGTCATGCAGGCGAAAATTCAGGAATACGTGGACAGCTCGATCTCCAAAACCATCAACTGCCCGGAAGACATTTCGTTCGAGGCCTTTAAGGAGATTTATCTCGAAGCCTACGACCTCGGCTGCAAAGGCTGCACCACCTACCGACCCAACGACGTCACGGGCTCGGTCTTGCAGGTCAAGCCGGAGAAAAAGGCCGAAGACGGCCAGGGTGAGTTGCCACTCGAGATGCCGACGGCCAAGGCCGAGAAGAAAGCCGACAACATCGGCGGTGTCGTCCACCAGATGTTCCAGCCGCTCGACCGCCCGGAGGCCCTACCGGGCGCGACCTACAAGCTCGCCTGGCCGGAAAGCGACCACGCCATCTATATTACGCTGAACGATATCGTCACCGACGGACGGCGACGGCCCTTCGAGGTGTTCATCAACACAAAGGACACAGCGCACTACGCCTGGACCGTCGCCCTGACCCGGATGATCTCGGCGGTATTCCGGCGCGGCGGCGACGTTTCCTTCGTCGTCGAAGAACTGAAAGCCGTGTTCGATCCGCGCGGCGGCCACTGGGTCGGCGGCAAATATATCCCCTCGCTGTTAGCCGCCATCGGCAACGTGATCGAAAACCACATGATCGCCATCGGCTTCATCAAAACCGACGACGGCCCGATTACCGAAGCACAGGCTCAGCCCCAAGTGGTCGCCATCGGCGGCGGCACGGTGGAATTGGATAGCGATGCGGAAAAGCCCGAGGTAACGTCCCCGCCTTCGGCCAACGCAGGCAAAGGCTTCCGCACCTGCCCCCGCTGCGGCCAACCCAGCATGATCCGCCAGGAAGGCTGCGACTCCTGCACCAGCTGCGGCTATTCCAAGTGCGGGTAATCATTTAGCATATGGAAAAGGAAAAACTCACTCGGTATTTTTTTGTTGATGAGGCGGGAGATTTAACTCTTTTCAATAAAAAGAAAAGGACTGTGCCGTTAGGGGTTAATGGCGTTTCAAAATATTTCATTTTAGGGTTTGCAGAGGTTCTTAAGCCGGAAAAACTTATGGCCGATATGGAGACATTAAGAGCAGACCTAATAGCTGACCCTACATTAAGAAATATCCCTTCAATTTCAAAAACGGCAGAGTTTTTCCATGCAAAGGACGACTTCCAAGCAGTGAGGAGAGAAGTCTTTGGACTTCTACAAAATACCGAGATCAAGTTCTGGGCCCTGATTCGTGACAAAGTAAATTTACAGAATCGCGGACGTTTTATTTTTGAGCAGTACGGCAAGAAACTGACAGATAAAGAAATCTACGAGGATTCTGTTTCTCGCTTATCGAAGTACCTTCTTCATAAGTCTGATGAAAATGTTTTCGTATTTGCCGAACGAGGCAAAACGATAACAAATCACTCAATGGCAAGCGCAATTGAAAAAGCTGAAGCACGAATTTTTAAAAGTTGGGGTATCGAACCTCATGGCAACAACCATATCCAGTGTGGACACCCCAAAGCGCACTCAGGCCTTCAAGCTGTCGACTACCTTCTATGGGCTTTACAACGACTTTACGAACGAAAAGAAGACTACTACTTCAACAAAATTTCGTCGAAATACAGACTTATCATGGATGTTGACGACACTAGAAACAAGCCATACGGAGAGTGGTATAGCCAATCAAGCAAGCTTGAACTACGCTGCCTAAAAGAATAAGCGCAAGGGCTAGGTTCAATCTGCCTCAGCAATCGAACACCCGGCATGAAGCCGCTCGTTCACCCTTGCGCTACATCTAATATCGTCGTTTTTGACGAGGCTAGCAAGCCAAAGGTTAATATTAAGACGTTTCCTATACATGGATGTGCCCATAAAGACTCACTCTAAAATCAGATATTATTTCTTTTAGAGTGTCGCTTAAACCCAATCCCGACTTCTTTGAACCGTCATCGCCTGTTAACCTCCTTTTAAGCCGAATCGCTGATTCTTGGTGGCTACGTATGTAGTAGGGAGACGCGATATGGACTACAAGGCTCAACTGGAACCCGTTCCTTATAGCGATTTATCCAAGGCCGCCGAGCGGATGGCCGGGCTGGACGGTCTCGACGACATCACCACGGTAGCGATCGCCATGTGCGAACTGTTTCCCGGCGACACCGACAAGTCGGCCGCCGTCATGCTGCGCATGGAAGCGTTGCGAAAACTCCAGGATCATCCCGAAATGGGGCACTGGCAATCAGGCAACGGAGAACTTCCCGAACCTGTTTTGAAAGCCGCCGCCGACGCGCCGTTCAAGGGCCGCTACAGCGCCAGCTTCGACCCGGACATGTTCTTCGCCCGCGCCAAAGAGCTCGCCAAAGACTAGGCTCAGGCCCCTAACGGCCCAACCGTCTTTTCTCTTCCGCCTCGGCCTTTTTCAAAAGGCCGTGGAGCGGGCCGTCCGGGATGTTCAGCTCATCTAGATGCTCGATAGTGCTGCGCAGGTAGTCAAGCGCGCGGCCCATCTTGCCTTCACCTTGCAAAACAAGATCGACCGCCTGATCGGGGCTCAAGCCTCCGGCATATTGCTCATGGTGCGGGTCGGCGACGAAGGTATAGACGGTCATCGTCTGCTGATCGCTCCGGGCGGTGAGAAACTTTTCATCGTAAAAATCGCTGATCAGTTCCCGCTCCTGCAAATAGGCGACGGTTTTATCGCGATGGGCCGACGCGACCCGAAAGGCCCGCCCCCGGCAGCTGCCGCCACGCTGCAACCCCATCACCAAGCCCGGTTTTTCCCGCGTCCCCCGGTAAGCATACGACTTGGCGCAAAGCGCCCGGTGATAGCCGTAAACCGTGGCCGTCACCACTTCTTCATAGTCGAACCCCGGCCGCCACATGAGCGAGCCGTAGCCGAATACCCAAAAGTCGTCGTTGAAGGCCATACCTAGTTTTGCGCGGTCCCGGTGGAAATCGATTCTCAAGGATCGTATAGTCCCGGCCCATGGATTCAAAGCTCGATGATATCGCCAAACCCATGCCGAGAGGAAAGCGCCGCTTGCTCGCCACCCTGGCTGTCGCGGTCCTACTCGCAGCATCTTACGCCGGATACTGGTTTCATCTGGCCGGGCAAATGCGAACCCAGGTGGAAGCCCAGGCCGCAAGCCTGATCGAACAGGGCTACGAGGCCCGCTATCAGACCCTGACCATCACCGGTTTTCCCGGCGACATCATCCTCACACTCAACGATCTCGCCCTGGCCGACAACAAAGGCTGGGGCATCGGGGCCGAACGCCTAACCGGACATCTCTCACCGCTCGACCCAACCCAGGCAAAGATCGCCTTTGAAGGCGACCTTCAAGCCGTTCTACCCATGCTCGGTCGACCGAGAGTTTTTGACGGCGCAGCAGACGCCTTTTTCGCCAATCTCTCCTTTAGCGGCAAAACGACCCTGTGGCAGGGCGATATCCGCATCGAAAATCTCGAGATGGTCGAAACCAAAACCGGCGACCGGCTCGGCGTTTCCTACCTCAAAGTCCAGGTTCAGGCTAATATCGCCCCCGATCCCTCGGCCCAACAATCGGCCTATGACTTGTTGATCCGCGCAGATAGCGCCACCTTGCCAAAACGCCTCTCTAGCCCCTGGGGCAACAAGATTTCCGAAGCCACACTGGAAGCAAGTCTGATGGGTCGCATCCCCAAGGCCCGAAGCATCGAAGAAGCTTTGGCGACTTGGCGCGACATAGGCGGTACGGCGCAGATTCTCCGCGCCAGCCTCAATCAAGGTCCGGTCAAGCTGGCGACCGACGGCACCATGGCGCTCGATCAGAACCTTCAGCCGGTGGGACGGGCCATCGCCCGGGTTTCCGGTTATCTGGAAATTATCGACGCGCTGGTGGATCGCGGCGTCATGCGTTCCCGCGATGCGCCGCTCGCCAAGATGGTCTTGGGCGCTCTCGCCAAACGGCCCAACGGCGGCCGCCGCTCAGTGCTCAATGTTCCTATCA
>CBDUMN010000034.1:0-34401 GCA_965368335.1 uncultured Rhodospirillales bacterium | reverse complement strand
CGCCTGTTCAGCTTCATCGATCAATTTTCGCAATTCGGAGGCGAAATTTTTCGAGGTTTCTTGACCGCCCCATTGTTGATATCGCGAAGACTGCGCCCAAACAGGTAATGCAAGGGTCAGGGCGAGGACGATAATTAGGCTTGGAACCGTGCCGCGCATGAACGAATCTCCAAATCGAAACAAACCATTATAGACATTGTGCCACGAACTGAGCTGCAGCTAAAGGGGAGGTGGAATACCAATCTTGCAGGAATTCGGTCCAGCGTCCTGTCGCCGCAACTCGTTGGAGTTGCTTCGGGGTGGCTGTTTGTGTCGTAAACTTTTGTCTAACTCTTTGGAGTTAATCGGATTTTATTATTGAATCCGACCAGTCGGATTCAAATTAAGTCCAATCGAAAACCCTGACCTTGGGATGGCCCAATTCTCCGGCGGCGACTTTACGTTTTTTCTGTGGGATAGCCTGACCCTCACCAAGCCACCGACGAGCGGGGCCGACATAGTCTTCGGTCTGAACGAACTGGCGGGGAATGGTCAGCGCTTTCTTGATCCGGTCGTAAAGAGACGCCGATGTCAGAGGGCGGGCGAGAAATTCGTGTATGCCGGAATCCCGCGCCTGCAAAACCGTGTGTCTATTGGCGTTGGAGGTAAGCATAATAATCGGTACTTCAGGTTTTAAGGATTTATCGCTCCGGCGGATTTTTTTAGTCAGTTCAATTCCGCTTAGTGAGCCTGGCAGTTCCATGTCGATAATTACCGCGCCAATTCTGACGGTGCGCAAGGTTTCCATGGCGGCTCGCGCATCTTGCGCTTCGAGAACATAGCGGATGCCGATAGATTCAAGGGTAGTGCGAGTTAAGGCCCTTGAATCCCGATTGCCGTCGACCACTAAATATATGGTCTCCGCGATATTTGTGTGGGCGGACATTCTATTCCTCCGTCACCCGGAATCCGACCGAAAAGCGGTTCCGGCCCTGATTTGAAAAGGGAGAAAATCCCAAGCACATTCTGTAGAGAGATTCCCCTTCCCCTAGACTTCATACGGTAGTCCTCTATTGGTTAATGAAGGGTAAGGACTCCGGTTGTGTGAGACGAAAAAGACTCTATTGCGGTGGTTTTCTCTTGCTCGATGAAATCGATTGCTTGAAACTTCAACCATGGAGTTTTCGCTCGAAACGGCAGGATTGGCGACGACCGTTGGGTTGGGGGTTATTACCCTCACTCTGGTGTACCTCTGGCTAACCGTGGTTCGGATTGAGGCTATCGCTTGGTGGGCCGCGGGTTTTGCCGCCCTGGCCGTCGATTATTCCATGGTTATGCTGAAGCCGTTGCTGGAATTCGGAATTCTTATTCCTGTTTGGGAGGCAGCGCACGCTACCTTTTTGTGCTGTGTCACCATCGGCGTATTTCGGTTTATCGGTCGGCCAGTCCCCTTCAAGCTTATTATGTTGGCTTGGATGATCAATGTCGGTTGGGGTATTACTTCGGTCGTTCATGAGTTTTCTTTTATCGTTCAAACCGTTCCGGCAACTGCTGTAGCCGTCGGGCTGACGGCCTGGAGTTCGGTTCTTCTATTACGGCAACGGCCTGAATTCGGCGAGCCCGGCTACCGATTGGCTGGGTGGGCATTTGCCATATGGTCCTTTAACAGGGCCAATTTTCCTTTGCTTGCCTTCATGCCCTGGTTTGCGCCCATTGGCTATGTGATCGCCGAAGCTTCCGCTCTGGCCATGGGTATCGGGTTGCTGGTTGCCGTCTTGGAGCGGTTGCGCCGTCAAGCCCTTCACTCCGAGGAGGAAGCGCGATTCAGCCGCAATCAGGTGATGGATGTTATGGAGGCAAGTCCTGTGGGGACTGTGGTTTCCCATCCGCGGACAGGTGCGATTTTGTTTGCCAACCGGACCTTCCGAAAGCTGGATCCAAATTGGAGTGATGAAAAACAACTGAACGATAGTCTTAAAATCGTTAAGGGGCCCTCGTGGAGGGAAATGTCCGAACAGGTCTTGCCCGAAGACGGTAGTGGGCCGCGCGGTATCGAAAATGCCCCGGCGCATGAGCTTTGGGCGCATGGTCGAGATGGGGAAAAGCTTTGTCTTCTCAATGTGGTGCGACCCATTTACTGGGCAGGTAAATGGAGGGTTCAAAACACCCTGGTCGATATTACCCGGCTTAAAGCCGCCGAAGAGGCCCTTGCGGCGGCCCGCGATGAAGCCGAGGCGGCGAGCCATTCAAAGACGCGCTTTTTGGCTGCCGCCAGTCATGACCTTCGTCAGCCGTTACAGGCGTTGATGATGTTTATCGATGCTTTCGATATGGAAGCTATGGATGCCGAAAATACCCGTATCAAGGAACGGATTGAAAGCTCTCTGGAGGCCCTGAAAAGACTTCTCGATACTTTGCTTGATATTTCCCGCCTGGATGCCGGTTTGATTCTTGCCGATATGAAGCCGGTCGCCTTAAGCCCACTGATGGAACGCTTGGCCGACGAATTGACGCCTATGGCCGAGGAAAAAGGATTGGCGATTGGCGTTGTGCCCAGTGGGAGGGCGGTGATGGCCGACCCAACCCTGTTGGAAACTCTGCTGCGCAATCTCATTACCAATGCCGTGCGCTATACCGACGAAGGGCGCATTCTGGTTGGTTGTCGTCACGGCGAGCAGATCGTCAAGATTGGTGTCTGGGATACGGGGCGGGGAATAGAAGAGGCGGATATCGGCAAAATTTTCGAAGATTTTCATCAAGTCGGCAATCGGGGGCGTGACCGGCGGAAGGGGCTTGGGCTTGGGCTATCTATTGTCCGGCGCATGGCCGATCTCATGGGTATGGAGGTCAGTGTAAGGTCTGTGCCGGGTAAAGGATCTGCCTTTATTCTTGAGGCGGCCTCTACCGCCCCGCCCAAGCCGCGTGATATCCCGTCCGAGCCTGCCGTCAAACCGATGGTTCGCAAAAATGCGTTAATCGTTTTGATTGAAGACGAACAGGACATTTTGGAGGCGATGGGTGATCGACTTCAGAATATGGGCCATCGGGTTGAGGCGTTTTCCGATGTTCCGGTATTGGGACAAGATGGAGAGAGCCTCCAAAATCCACCTGATTTGATTGTTGCCGATTATCGGTTAAGTGATGGGCGCACCGGCATTACAGCCATTGAGGTTTTGCGCAAGCATTTTTCTTCCCATATCCCAGCCGTTTTGCTGACCGGTGATACATCGCCGGAGCAACTGACGGAAATCCGTACCAGCGGTTTCCCGTTTCTCCATAAACCCGTTGGCGTTCCCGAGCTGAAAAAAATGGTCGACGAGATGCTTGATGAAGGGGAACTTATGTCCGGTTCCGACGGGTAAGAAATGCCTATTTTCAAGTAACCCTGTTTGGACTCCCTCTTTAAGTCGTTGATTCCAGACGCCCCGTTTTTGTTGGAAAACGGTATGGGTTTTGCAGTCTCTATTATCTGAAGACCTGTTGGAACGCACGATGCTTCGCTGTCAGCGCTCTTTTCGGGGGATGGCATCGGGCAATGGGAAGAGCGCCGGTGATTGCCGGAAAGGATCTCGACCATGATTTTCAATCTGCGCCAAATGCTTGCCGCTTTTGCCGTCTTTTGTTTGACGCTTCTCTGCTCCCACCCTGCTTGGGCCCGTATGGAGAGCCATCCGCCTATTGAACAGGCTTATGTAAGCCTTGATCCCGATTTGATCGATCTTTCCGAACGACTGGAAGGCACGTCTGCCATCGGTTTCTTCGCCAAGCTTGATCTCAAGCATAGGTTTGAGAGGCTTCTGGAGGATGTGGACAGATATCACAAAGGACAGGATGCTGACCTTGAAAGCTTGAAAAGCCGATTTAACGATATCCTGATCCGAACCCTGCGTTTGATTGAAAACGCCGACCCAAGTCTTCATCGGGAGCTTTTGAGCGCCCGAGAGGCGATCTGGCTCGCGTTGCAAAACGGTGAGCCGTTAAATGCGGACCCATAACCCGAATAGAGCATTTCATCTGCGTTTTCATAATCACTTAATTGGCTTTGGCGCCTGAAAGTCCTAAGGTTTTCTGTCATTGGACGTCTGACAGCAGAGGGCCGCCATGGATACCGCCAGCGATAAGCAAAAAACAACCCAGGAAAATCGGCCAGCCAAGGCAAGAAGGCAGGGACCTCACAAGAGCCATGCCTTGCTTCAGCATGATCGAGCCAAGCGTAAGGGCAAAGCGCCTCTGCCGGAAGGCTACCCCTATAAACAGCGCATGCGTCGAGCCCAGTACGATGCGCAGAAGCAAGAACTTCAAATTGAGCTATTGAAGGTTCAAAACTGGGTTAAGGATACCGGCCAGCGCGTCGTCATGCTGTTTGAGGGGCGCGATGCAGCGGGTAAGGGTGGCGCCATCAAGCGTTTTATGGAGCACCTCAACCCTCGTGGAGCCCATGTCATTGCGCTTGAAAAGCCGACTGAAGCGGAAAAGGGGCAGTGGTATTTTCAGCGCTATATCAAACATCTTCCAACCCGCGGCGAAATTGTTCTGTTCGACCGTTCCTGGTACAACCGGGCGGGAGTTGAGCGGGTAATGGGTTTCTGTTCTCCCACCGAATACCGTGAATTCATGCGGCAGGTGCCTGAGTTCGAGCGCATGCTGGTGCGCAGCGGGATTATTTTGATGAAGTTCTGGTTTTCGGTCAGTCGCGAAGAACAGCTAAGGCGATTCCAGTCGCGTCAGGCCGACCCCTTAAAGCATTGGAAGTTGAGCCCCATCGACGTGGAATCGCTTGATCGTTGGGACGACTATACCGAGGCTAAGGAAAATATGTTCTTCCACACCCATACGGCCGATGCGCCTTGGACCGTCATTCGCTCGGACGATAAAAAACGTGCCCGCGTCAACTGCATTCGATATTTCCTGCAAACGCTCGACTATCCAGGTCGTGATCCGGAAATTGCCACGGCTCCCGATCCAAAATTGGTGGGAACGCCGGAACAACTCTATGAGAACCATCTCGATACCGAAGGAGGCTGGAGCGACCAGGAGTAGGGCAGGGTTAAGACCTGGCGTCTCCGGCCATGACCTGCTTGTAGGCGTGCCATGTGGCGTGACCGATCAAGGGGAGGGTGATGATGAGGCCTAGAGAGGCCGTCGCCAGGCCGAGGCCGGTAAACGCCACAATCAGTCCGGCCCAGAGAACCATGGCTCCTTTGTTGCGTCCCACGGCATAGGCGCTGGCGATCAGTGAGGGGATAAGAATTGTTTTCCGGTCCAGCATCAGGGGCATGGCGAACCCGGCGGCAAAGAAAATCAAGGTGGCGAAAACCGATCCCAGCGCCGTGATGGCGATGCCAAAGTAAATCCCCTCCATGGAGAGAGCGCGGGCGAAAATATCGCTCCATTCGGGCATGACGCCTGGGAAGCTGATGGCGAAAACGGTGAAAGACAGACGGATCCATACCTGAAAGAGAAAAACAAGGGCAATGCCGAGTCCCATGATGCCCAGCGTATTGCGCCGAAAAGCCAGTAGGGCGTTGAGCAATGAGACGGGCTCTCCGGCCGCCGAGCGACGACTGATTTCATAAAATCCGATACCGACCGCCGGGCCGACGAGCAGGAAGCCCGATAGGCCGGGAAGAACCAGATAGGGCCATCCCATGAAGTAAAAGCCAAAGGAGAGGGCAAAGCCGAAGACGACGAACAGTCCTGCATAGGTCATGCTTATGGCGGCGTTGGCTTTTAGGTCTTTCCAGCCTTCGGCCAGCCAGCGCCAGACGTCATCGGTGGAAACGTCGCCCACCAAGGCCATTTCGCCGACCAAAAGGTTCGGTCGTTCGGCTGGCTGGGGCGATGGGCCGTGCAAAGCATCTTGCGACATGGGGCCTCTCCTGATTGACGTCCTAAAGGCATATGGGAAGCCTGGAAGACAATTGAAAGAGGGGGTAGGTTTGGCAGGAGCAAGCGCTTAGCAAGCATGCGGGATAGGGTGAATTGAAAGGTGAAGAAATGACCCCAGGCATCAACGCGGCTAAAGAAGCCAAAATCGAGTTTCGGGTTCACGAATATGAACACGATCCCGCGGCCGAGTCTTATGGTGGGGAGGCTGCTGAAAAGCTGGGTGTTTCCGAGGATCGGGTGTTTAAAACGCTGGTCGTCGATTTCGGGGTGAAAGATCTTGCCGTTGCGGTTTTGCCCGTATCGACCATGCTGAACCTGAAGCAGATGGCCAAGGCTCTCGGCGTGAAAAAGGCAACCATGGCCGATGCGGCGGATGTGGAGCGCTCAACCGGTTATGTGTTGGGCGGGGTTAGCCCTTTAGGCCAAAAAAAACGTCTCAAAACAGTGATCGACGCATCGGCAAGGGAGTTTGAGACCATTCACGTCAGCGCCGGTCGTCGTGGGCTCGAAATTGAGCTTGGCCCCAATGACCTGGCGAAACTGACAAATGCGGTCTTTGCCGAGATCGGACGATAGGTGTTGTCATCTCTTTCGGTTAGTATGAAACTCAAAATAAACACCGTCTTGGATGCGAGGGACCATGAGCGACGATTTCAAGGGAGTCTATCCGCACGGTTTTGAGGGCGTCGCCCAGGAACTCCGTCAGGAAGTTTTAGACGAAGCCAAGGATTTGGCGGATGAGTTGGACCTTCAACTCGATGAGTTTCGTCATGGTCGGCTAGAGCAGGACCAACTTCTTTCCAAGGTCCTGCGGACGGCAATGAAACTTCGCGTCCAGGCGGGGAATGTGGGTCTAAGATTGCTTGGCAATATTGCTCAGCGCCTGGAGGATTTTCTCGACAACCTAAAGCAGCTTCCGCCCCGTGCAGTCGACGACCTTCAAGTCTTCGTTGATCGTTTGATGGATGTCTGCGAAGGGCGTTTGCCCATGGATAGCGACGCCTCGAAAGTGGTGCGCGAGCTTCCCGCCAAGATCGGTTTCAGCGAAACGGACATTGAGGTGCGTAACGTTGAGGTGATGCTGGTCATGCTGCATGGAACCGCAGCCCATTACGTCGAGCGTGAATTGCAGCAGTGCGGCTATCGGGTGAATACGGTTTCCACGGTTTTGGACGCCTTCGCCCAGATTGTGAGAACCAAGCCCGATCTGGTGATCATCTCCGCCGTCATGCCCGAACTGGACGGCATCAATCTGGCGACCGGCTTACTCGCCATGCCCGCCACCCGCAATATCCCCATCGCGCTGATCACCAGCCTCGAAGACAGCGACGAACACCTTCAATACCTACCTGCAGGCACACCGATCATCCACAAAGGCCCCTCGTTCGGCGACGATCTATTCAAGGCGCTGGATAATCTATTTTTGATTTAATGTGAGGGGAAAGAAGAAACGGCTTTCGCTTGTGGCGATCAGCCGCTTCTTCATTAGATACACGGGCCCTAATACGGCTTTCTAGACTTCTTTCCGGCCATCACGGATTTGTGGAATTTGGTGGTGGCTTTGTCTTTTCTGCGTCGTTCGGCAATCGAGGCCGCGTTATGCTCTTGTTCGGCTATGAGCTTCTTGTAGTTGGTCATTTACAGCTCCCAAGACACGCGGTTGAATCCTAACTTGGGTGAATTTGAATTCCTCGCATTCGGTAAAGCCATCAATTCTGAACGGCCCTTTGATCCTTCGGAGAGAGTTTGACCAAGAGAAACTTGACGCGAGTCAGGCCCTCCACAAACCATTGGCGGAAGAAGCGCCCGCCGAAGGGAAAGTAGGTGTCGTAGAGCACCCGGATGCCCCGGCTATTGCCGATGGATGATTATGTCGTAAATTTTTAAACCAAATCCGGTTTAAATTTGTCGCACGGAATTGCCGGAAGCGGGCGGGAAATATTGTGGCCCATTGATTCTAAAGAGGAAGGCGCAGGAGTGCCTTGCTACGAGTTTTTCGAGTGCTGCCGAACATTAAGTAATTGGAATTTCAGGCAAAAAAATGGTGCCCGGGGGCGGACTCGAACCACCGACACGCGGATTTTCAATCCGCTGCTCTACCAACTGAGCTACCCGGGCAACCTTTGTGCAGCGACGGCTGTGAACGCCGTGTGCGACGGGGTGTATAGAAGAAATCTTGGCCCCTGTCTAGGCCGTTTCTTCAAATAATCGAACGGTCTAAACTTCTTCGGCCGAACCGTCTTCAAGCGCGCTGCGCAACTCGTCCAGATCGGCCTCTTCTTCGGTCTCCAGGCGGTAGCTGCCGGTCAGCCACTGACCGAGGTCGAGATCGGCGCAACGCTTGGAGCAGAAGGGCTTGTAAGCCAGGATAGAGGGCTTGCCGCAGGATGGGCATTTGGTCCGTTTGATGGGGACCACCTTGCCGTCGTCACTCATGGCTTAATCCTTTCGGCGCGTCGTTTTTCGAAAGCGATTGTCTGCTCGGATTTAACCCGCCCGCCATAGGTGTCCTTGGCCGGGGCGGTGAGGGTTTCGATCAGCGGTTCGCGCTTGCGCTTGCGGGTCAGTTCCATGAGGCCTAAGTGGGTGAAGCCGTGTAAATGGGTCGCGCTGTCGAGCGCCTTGCCCAGCGCGGCGGAAACGGCTCCGCGGTTCTCTTCCTTCTTCATGGTGATGAAGTCGATGAGGATTTGGCCGCAGAGGTTGCGCAGGCGAATCTGGCGGACGATTTCATCGATTGCATCCAGATTGACCGTTTTGGCGGTGTTTTCGGCCCCGCCGTCGCTGCGTCCGCCCGAGTTGACGTCGATGACGGTCAGGGCGGCGGCGGTTTCGATGATCAGCGAACCGCCATCGGAGAGCGGAACTTCGGCTTCCAAGGCGCTTTCAATGGCGTCCTCGATCTCTTCGGCGGCAAACAGCGGTGTTGCGCTCGTGTAGTGCTCGAAGGTGACGGTCAGGTTGGGCGTTTCACGGGCGATCAGGGCTTTTAAGCGGGTCAGTGTTTCGCCATGGTCGGAGACGACCCGCTTGAGGCGCTCGCTGGCTTGGTCGCGCAGGATGGCGGGCAGGGGATCGTCCTCGGCGAATAGGGGGGCTGGGGCCTTGGCGTTGATCCGTTTGCGGCGGATGGCCTCCCACTGGTCGCGCAGGGTTTGCGCCTCTTCGCTGAGAGCCGCTTCGTCGGCTTCGGCCGCCAGGGTGCGGACCACGTAGCCTTGCCCTTCCTCGCGCAATGGTGAGAAGATGGTGCGTAGCCGGTCACGCTCGCCGTCGTCGGCAATTTGGCGCGACACCCCGATGGTCGCTGAAAAGGGCGTGAAAACGCAGTAATGGCCGGGCAGAGAGACGTTGGTGGTCAGGCGGGGGCCTTTGTCGCCCAAGGGGTCCTTGGTGACCTGAACGATAACGGCGGTGCCTTCGGTCACATAGTCGCCGATGCGACTCTTTTCCTCGCGCTCACCGCCGCGCGGGCGGGTGTCGCCCAGGCCGAGATATCCGGTCTGTTCCGTTCCGATATCGATAAAGGCCGCCTGAATACCGTCCAGCACCCGTACGACGCGGCCCAAATAAACGTCCCCGACCAGGGAGCGCTGGTCGCTCCGATGGTAGATCACTTCGACCGAACGGCCTTTTTCCATGAGGGCGATGCGGGTTTCCCCTTCAACCACGTCGATGAAGATTTCCTCAGCCATGATAGCCCAACCCTTTAAGCATGCCGTTGGTTTCAAACAGCGAGAGGCCGACCACGTTGGAATAAGACCCGACCACTTTGCGCACGAAAACGGCGGCGCGCCCCTGGATGGCGTAGGCCCCAGCTTTGTCGCGCCATTCGCCGCTTGCAATATAGGTGGCGATTTCCCCCTCCGATAGGCTTTTGAAAACGACCGCTGTTTCGATGACCTTGAGGCTTTGCCGTCCGTCCGGTCCGATCAGACAAATCCCGCCGAAAACCCGATGGCGGCGGCCGGAGAGCAGCTTGAGACAACGGGCGGCTTCGGCATCGCTTTCCGCCTTGGGCAGAATGCGTCGTCCGCAGCCAACCACCGTATCGGCGGCAAGGATGAAGCTTTCGGGGTGATTGACCCGGACAGCCTCGGCCTTGAGCAGGGCCAGACGTTTGGCCTGATCGCGCGGCAATTCGTTTTTTAGAGGGGACTCGTCCGCGTCGGCCGGGACAACCCGGTCGGGAACGATGCCGATCTGTTCAAGAAGCTGGAGGCGGCGCGGCGAGGCGGAAGCCAGAATGAGAGGAGCCGTCACGCTGTTTACCTGATAGGCCCTAAGGCCGCCTTACTTGAAGCGGAAGGTGATACGGCCTTTGGTGAGGTCGTAAGGGGTCATTTCAACGGAAACCTTGTCGCCGGTCAGTACGCGGATGCGGTGTTTGCGCATTTTGCCTGCCGTATGGGCAAGGATTTCATGGCCGTTTTCCAGTTCCACGCGGAACATGGCGTTCGGCAGTCTTTCCGTCACGACGCCCGTGAACTCAAGTACGTCTTCTTTAGCCATAAAGTAAATATTACCGTTTTCATTCGTTGGAGGCGGAATAAGTGCCGTGAACCGGCCTAAAGGTCAAGATTTTTCCTTGTTTCGAGGGGTTTCCCTGTTGCTTTGCGGTTTTTCCGCACTAGTTCGGGAACCCGGTGCCGGGGAAACGCTCTCTGATTTTTTTCATAAGTTCGTCGCGAACCTGACGGTAGGCATCGAGCCGCATCTCCCGGTTTCCCTCGACAAGGGAGGGGTCAAAGGTGTTCCAGAACTCCACATCGCAGGCCATGTAGCGGGTCATTTCAACGGCGGAATGCTGGGCTTCCGGGGAAAGCGAGATAATCAAGTCAAAGCTGTCGTCTTCCAACTCGCTGAAAGTTTTCGACTGATGGTTACTAACATCAAGACCGATTTCGTCCATGACTTCGGTAACGAAGGGATCGGGGGCCCCGGCCCGGACGCCGACCGAGTCCACATAAATTTGTTTGCCGTGAAGGAATTTGAGAATCGCTTCGCCCATGGGGGAGCGGATGGCGTTCATGGTGCAACAAAAGAGGACGGCGCCTGGCAATTCCTCGTTCATCTGTCCGCTAAGCCCGGATATGGAGAACGCAGACTAGGGTGAACAGGCGGCGCGCCGTATCGTTATCGATGGCGATGCCTTTATCTTGCAAACGGTCGCGGAGTAAGTCGGCCCCTTCGTTGTGCAGGCCCCGGCGGCCCATATCAATGGCTTCAATTTGGCTCGGTGTTGAGGTTTTAATGGCCTCGTAATAGCTGTCGCAGACGGTGAAATAGTCTTTGACGATAGAGCGGAATGGCCCGACAGAAAGGGTGGTTTCCATCAATGGCCCGTCTTTTTCGTTGTGAATGTCGAAGACAAGCCGGTTCTCGCGGATGGAAAGATGCAGGACGTAGGGACCGGTAACATCGCCGTCCGGGCAGAAGTAGTTTTCCTGCAACAGATCGTAGATGGCGATAGCGCGTTCTTTTTCGACGTCGGCGCTGCGTCGGACGACGCTTTTTTCATCCAGTTTAACGTCGATGATCTTTTCGGTGCTCAAGGGGGGGAGAGCTCCTATTTGTTAAGCCGTATGGAAACCGAAAGGGCGTGTGCGCCCAGTCCTTCCGCCTCGCCGAGATTGACTGCCGCCGGGCCGATGCTGGAGAGCGCTTCCGCCGAACAACCAATAAAGGTCGAGCGCTTGAGGAAATCAAGCACCCCGAGACCGGAGGAGAAGCGGGCCGAGCGGGCCGTGGGCAACACATGGTTCGGTCCGGCCACATAGTCGCCGATGGCTTCCGGCGTGAAGCGGCCGAGGAAAATCGCCCCGGCGTTGCGAATTTTGGCGGCCATGGCATCCGGGTCTTCTACGGCAAGCTCCAGGTGTTCCGGTGCGATGCGATCGACCAGAGGGGGCGCGTCGTTCAGCGAATTCAGCGTGATAATAGCGCCATGTTCACGCCAACTTTCACCCGCGATTTCGGTGCGCTTCAGGGTTTTCAGGTGTCCCTCAACAGCCTTTTCAACGGCGTCGGCGAAGGCTGCGTCATCGGTAATCAGGATCGACTGGGCGGCTGTGTCGTGTTCGGCCTGAGACAGCAGATCGGCGGCGATCCAGGCCGGGTCGTTGTCTTTGTCGGCGACCACCAGAATTTCCGAGGGCCCGGCGATCATGTCGATTCCCACCGTGCCGTAGACTTGGCGCTTAGCGGCCGCCACATAGGCATTGCCCGGACCGACGATTTTATCGACCGGTTTGATGGTCTTGGTGCCGTAAGCCAAAGCGCCGACGGCCTGTGCGCCGCCGATACGATAAATCTCGTCAATTCCGGCGAGGTGTGCGGCATAGAGGACGGCCTGATTGATTTCGCCGTCCGGCGTCGGCACCACCATGACAAGGCGTTCGACACCCGCGACTTTGGCCGGGATGGCGTTCATCAAAACCGAGGAGGGGTAGGTGGCTAGTCCGCCGGGAACGTAGAGGCCTGCCGCCCCCACAGCCGTCCAGCGATAGCCGAGGCGGACCCCGTCGTCGTCGGTATAGTCCAGATCGTCGGGCTTCTGCTTTTCGTGAAAGGCTTTGATGCGCGCTGCCGCCGTTTCGAGGGCAGAGACGACTTCCGGCTCCAGGTGTTCTTTGGCCGTGGCGATTTCAGCCTGATCGATATGCAGGTCGTTGGCCGTTAGATTGACCCGGTCGAACTTGTTGGTCAGCTCGACGACGGCATCGTCACCGCGTTTCTTCACATCGGCAAGGATCGCCTCGACGGCGTCGTTGACGTCGACGGAGGTTTCCCGTTTGTCGTCGAGCAGAGCGACGAAAGCCGCTTCGAACCCGGCATCCGAACCGTTAAGCCGCTTTGGCATCGAGGGTCTCCCGGAATTTTTCGATCCAGTTGGTCATTTCGTCCGAGCGCGTCTTGAGCGCCGTGCGGTTGACCGCCAGCCGCGAGGTGATCTCGCAGATGGTTTCCATCTCGACCAAGCCATTGGCTTTCAGCGTTGCGCCGGAGGACACCAGATCGACGATGCGCTGGCAGAGACCCATGCGTGGCGCCAACTCCATGGCCCCATTGAGCTTGATGCATTCGGCCTGAACGCCGCGCTCGGCAAAATAGCGCTGGGTGATGTTGGGATACTTGGTGGCGATCCGCACATGGCTCCAGCGGGTCGGATCGTCGTTTTCCGATGCTTCCTTGGGTTCGGCGACGGAAATACGGCAATAGCCGATCCCCAGGTCCAGCGGCGCGTAGATTTCGGTCGAGTCGAATTCCAGCAGCACGTCGTTTCCGGCGACTCCGATATGGGCTGCGCCGAAGGCGATGAAGGTCGCCACATCGAAGCTGCGGACCCGGATGATATCGAGCTCGGGGTGATTGGTGGAAAAGCGCAGCGCGCGCGACTTTGGATCGTCGAACGCGGCTTCCGGTTCGATCCCGGCGGCGCGGACGATGGGCATGACTTCTTCCAAAATGCGGCCCTTCGGAAGGGCGAGAACCAGTTTGCTTTTTTCGGACACGTCGTAAAATCCTCCAATCGGCGGATTTAGTAGCCTTTTTTGGGGTGTGCGTAAATGCTTAATCGGGCGGCAGGGAGTGGCGGAATGTTAGGGAAAAGGAGCCGAAGCCTTATTCCTTAACCCGCTCGATATGGGCTCCACAGGCGCTCAGTTTGGCTTCCAGGTGCTCATAGCCGCGGTCCAGATGGTAGACGCGACTGATGACCGTCTCGCCTTCGGCGGCCAAACCGGCCAGGACGAGTGAGACGGATGCCCGCAGATCGGTCGCCATGACGGGCGCGCCCGATAGCTTCTTGACGCCCCGCACGATGGCCGAGGCCTGGTGGTGGACGTTGATATTGGCTCCCATGCGCATCAGTTCGGGCACATGCATGAAGCGGTTCTCAAAAATGGTTTCGGTAATCAGAGATGCGCCCTCGGCCACTGCCATCAGGGCCATCAGTTGAGCCTGCATGTCGGTGGGGAAGCCTGGATAGGGTTCGGTGATCACATCGACCCCTTTGAGGCCGTTTTTCGTCCGTGAAACCCGAAGACCTTTTTCCGTCTCCTGGATTTCTGCTCCTGCAGCTATGAGGATTTCGGCAACCGACTCGATCAGGTCGAGGCGCGCGCCGGTAAGGGTCAAATCGCCGCCGGTAATGGCTGCCGCCGTGGCGTAGGTGCCGGTTTCGATGCGGTCGGGCAGGACCATGTAGTCGGCGGGCTTTAAGGATTTAACGCCCTTGATGGTCAGGGTGTCGCTGCCGATGCCGCCGATCTTCGCACCCATGGCGTTCAGGCAGTTGGCTAGGTCCGTCACCTCGGGTTCGCGGGCGGCGTTGGAAAGCACGGTTTCACCTTCGGCCAGGGTCGCCGCCATGAGCAGGTTTTCCGTCGCGCCCACCGAAACGATGGGGAAGATAAAGCGGTTCCCTTTTAAGCCGTTTGGAGCTTTGGCCTGAACATAGCCTTCTTCAAGTACGATCTCGGCACCGAGCGCTTCCAGACCCTTCAAGTGGATATCCACAGGGCGGGTGCCGATGGCGCAGCCGCCGGGCAGAGAGACCTTGGCTTCGCCAAACCGGGCGACTAATGGGCCGAGCACCAAAACCGAAGCGCGCATGGTGCGGACCAACTCATAATCGGCCAAGGTGCTTGAGACTGTGGAGGCATCGAGGGTAAAGACCCGTCCGTGATGTCCGCCGTTGGGCGCATCGCCGTTCATGCTGATGGAAACGCCCAAATCGGCCAGCAGGTGGGCCATCGTGCTGATATCGGCAAGATGGGGCAGGTTGGACAGGGTCAGGGGCTGGTCGGTCAGTAGGCAGGCGGCCATGAGCGGCAGGGCCGCGTTCTTTGCGCCGCTGATCGGAATTTCTCCTTTAAGCGGTGCGCCGCCACGAATGATGATCTTGTCCATAAACTCGTTTCTTTCCTAACCGACCGTGGCTGGCTTTTAGCCCAAGCGACATAAGGGCTCAAGACTTCTTAGGCTTTGTGGCTGCTTTATGGGTGATTTTTCTTCTGACCGGGAGTTTGATCCTGGCGCGCCTGTGTGGCGGCTTTCCGTTTTCTCAGGTTTTCCCTGAGGGCTTTGGCCAGTCGCTCTTCCTTTTCCTTCGCCCGCGCCTGGGCTTTATCGGTCAAAACAGGTTTGTCTTTCGCCGACATGAAATTCCATCCGATATCGTTTGTTTCTGCGGCAAGCTGGCAGAGCCGGGAGAACAGGTCAAGCAGCCTGACAACCGGACATTTCGGTGCAAAGTAAAAAAAGCAATTTTCTATCTTGCGTTCGTATAAGGCCTGTGGCAGTTTGCGGCCCTCTCCAGACGGGGCCGCCGTAGCTCAGGGGTAGAGCGCACCCTTGGTAAGGGTGAGGTCGAGTGTTCAATTCACTCCGGCGGCACCATCACTTCTCAAAGAAAAATTGGTGAATTTAAACTCTTCCAAAGCGGAAGAGGTTGCGCCTAAGTGTTGACGAATGATCAATGCTGTATGGCTGTTTGAGGATTTGAGAAACCTCCTGTAAATTGGCTACGCCTGAGAGTTGTCGGCTAATTGGAAAAATTGATGGTTGTGAAACGCCTACTAATTACATGCTTGTGCTTGGTAGTGTTTTCGGGGCTGGGAGGGACGGCCCTTAAAGCTGACGATGTTGTTGTCGCCGTTTCTTTGACCAAGCCGCCTTATGTCATTGAAAAGCAAAAGGCGGGAATTGAGTACGATATTGTGCGTGAGGCGCTTGCTTATAAAGGGCACCGCATGATTCCAAAATTCATGCCGCAACGGCGCATACTTCATGAATATCAGCGTGGTATGGTTGATGGCGTTTTTTCAGTCCGTCCCTTTGACGGTCTTAAGGGTTTTGTTTCCGACTCAACGATTTCGTATCAGAATTTCGCCGTAACGCTGGATACGCAAGAGTTTGAAATTTCAAGCTTGTCGGATTTGACGGGTAAGACGATCATCGCATTCCAGAACGCCAAACATTTTCTCGGTCCTGAGTTCGTTGCAGCAATGGACCGAGCCGCCAGCTATATGGAGGCTAGGGACCAATTTTCTCAGGCGAAAATGCTGTTTACCGAAAGGGCTGAGGTGGCGATTGGCGACAAGGCGATAATCCAATATTTCGCCCGCAGGGTCCCGATAGAACGTCGGACTGGCAAGAAGCTTGTGTTCCACAAAATATTTGAGCCCAGTAAATACCACAGCGCCTTCTGGAAGGAACAAATTCGCGACGACTTCAACGAAGGGCTGAGGCATTTACGCGAGACGGGGCGTTACGATGAAATTTTCCGGAAATACCTGTAGAGTTTTGCTTGTCGGTTTATTCGTAGGTACAGAAATAAGCAGTATCTACGCTGACTTTTAGTTGGAAGGTTTGATTGGCTTCAATGATGAACGGTTGGCCCGGCTCAAAGGTTTGCCATTCGGAGCTGTCCGGTAACTTTACCGTCAGGGCTCCGCTAACGACGGTCATGGTTTCTTTCTGACGGGTGTCAAATTCGTAATTTCCAGGGGCCATAACGCCAACGGTGGCGGGCAGGGTGGCGGTTTGGAAGGCAATGGATTTTACATTGCCGTCAAAGTATTCGTTGACCTCAAACACGGGTGTACGTTCCTGTTTTGTAAAAGAAAGGAAGGCGAGCTGGATTCCCCAATTCGCCCTTTGTATTTTCGTGGTTCTATTTTTTCGGAGGGAGCTTTAGCACCCAGGCGTCGCTTCCGCCTTGTCCAAAGGAATTGCTCCATCCGCCAACGATGAGTTGTTGGTCGGCAGCGATGGCAAGCGAGGTGCCTTCGTCATGTTCTTCTTCGCCATAGAGAGCCTCCCAGAAGGGAAGCCCCTCTTTTGAAAAGCCGCCAATCCACAAGTTGTTATTACCCTCTTTGGTCTGGGCGGCTCGCCCCGTAGCGAGGATCGTGCCTGTCGGGTAAACGGCGAGGGATGCGATATCCGCTAACCGTCCAGTGACGAAATTCCGCTGCGACCAAATCGGTTCGCCGGTTTTATTGTCGAGTTTAATGAGCAGAGTGCCGACGTCCTTTGTATCGGCCTTGGTTTGCCCGCCTAAAATAATGTTGCCGTCTTTGCCAACTGCGGCGGCATATACTCTTTCCTGAGTTCCTGGCTGAGCCAGGGTGCTTTCCCAGATGGTTTTGCCTTTCGGGTCGATTTTAAAGGCCCAGGCTGCGTCGTTGATTTTCCCATCGCTTTTTTTCCATCCGGAAAGAACAAGCCCATCAGGTACGCGAGTCAGACCGGTTACTTCGACCGGTTGTGGCCGCTTTAAGGCGATAAGGGCAATATAGGTGCCATCTGCGGCGAGACGGGTAATCCAGGGGGCTGAGGTTTCCTCTCCTTTAGGGTCGGTCATGCCTGCGACAGTCAGGCCTCCATCGGGGGCGGCGACAAGCGAAATGGCTTGGTCATCCCCCTCTTTTCCCAATGTTTTTTGCCACAGCACGTTGCCCTTCGCATCGAGACGAACCACCCAGGCGTCGGCTCCGCCTTTGCCCATGGATTCTGTTGTGCCCGCCATGGCGAAGCCGCCATCAGGCATCTGAATGAGAGCGTTGGGGACATCGTCTTTTTTACCGCCGATGGTTTCTTCCCAGATCATGCCGCCGTTGGCGTCCAAAGTGAAAATCCAGGCGTCGGTCCCACCGTTCCCGGTCGAATCTGTCGTTGCTGCGACAGCAACGCCGCCGTTTTTCATGGGAACGACTGCGACGGTGCTTTCGTTGCCTTCTTCGCCAAAAGTCTCGTTCCAGGGTTTTGCTGAAGAATCTGCATAGGCCGGTGCGGACAGGGCTGTTGCAAGGGCGGCAGCGGCTAGATGAAGTTTCAGTCTCGAAGTCATGAAAAAATCCCTGTGTGAAGTTTGGCGAGAGGGTTATCTCCCGCAAATTTAAAATAAATGTCATCACTGGAAATGAATCTTAGATCGAAGGAAACATGAAAAAACAAATTGAACAAGACCTTATCGACCTTTCGTTATCCGCGCTTTGGCAACGGCATCGGGATTGGTCAGTACGGTAATCGAGCGGATGATATTATTGATCTTGATGTCGAATAGAATGAGGCTTGTCGGAATCTCTCCCCGATGGATGACGACGCAGGGATGCGCCTTGATATCGCTTAGGTCGACGATGGCCGTCTTGGCTGTTTCTCCTGCCGTTGCGGCAGCTTGAAAGCGGACTTTTAGTTTGTTGACCACCGCGTCTTTTCCAATCAAGGAGCCTTCAACGTTTTGCTGCGAATAGACCACCTGTTCGTCAAGCATGGTTTTGACGGTTTGCAACGCATGACGATTAAAGGCGTCGCTGAATTCTTGTGCGACTTTGACGGCACCCAACCTGTTTTTCATATTTCACCTGGGCTCTGATCTCAAATTAGGCTTTGGCTGATTCTGTGAGTAAAAAAAGATACCCCCTCGGAAGCAGGGAAGCATCCTTGAAATAGGGGAGGGATCAGTTCAGAAGGTCGGTTTCGGACGGCGCATCTTCGAGTAGGTCGTCGACCGTTTCCATGACTTGTCGCCAAAAACGGTATGCCCCCTGATCTCCATCCAACATCGATTCGGCAAGCCATTGAGCCGCATGGTCGTGGGCCCCTGGGCCGAATTGATCAATCAAGCGGGCGGCCGCCTTATATGTTTCAGGATCGGGAGGCATCGCCGCTTAATCCTTCCGTAAATCTGTTTTAATGATTTCCGTCAGATTAACGCCTAAGCGGTCGTCTAGGAGAGTTAATTCGCCACGAGCGACGAGTTGGTCGTTGACATAAATTTCAACTGGTTCACCAACTTTATGGTCCAGTTCGACAACGGCGTTGCTGCCAAGCCGAAGCAGATTGCGCACTTGGATCGGCGATTTTCCAAGCACGGTCGAAACACGTACCGGAATGTCATAAATCGCTTCCGGGTTTTTTTCCATGTTTGCAAAATTCGGTAGATCGAGTTCGACTTCTTCAGCCATTTCATCCTCCTAAGACGCCCATGGTATGCGGCAAGCTCTTAAAGGACCCTTACTTTAAAGGGAAGCTGAGAAAGGCGGCAGTTTTTTCCCTTTTGTGAAGAAAATGAGACAGCTAGGAATATTTTACCTGTTGGGAGTGCCTTGAAATCAAGCAAAAACAATGAATTAGGTCGGTTTGCGTTTTGGCGTGGGTTTTGCTTCCAATTGTTCTGTCTCTTGTATGGGACATTTGGGACGATAGAGTGTGATCGGATTAGATTGAACCATTTTACAATTCAATCTAAGTCCTGAAACACCCTCTAAACATTTAAATTGGGGCGGATTCACGCTTCGGGTCGAATCGTGAAGCGATTCAACTTAAAACGATCCGGCCCTTGAAAAATGATAAGGGAACCGAGACATGAAACCGCAAGGTTTTGCTTTGGACCTGTTTGCTCTTTTGGTCCTGTTTAGTGCGGGGTATGCAACGCTTTTGGCTTTTTAGAAGGCTTTGTTATCCGCTTAAAAAATAATGAGGCGCGCCGGTGGTTTCCGGCGCGCCTTTGTTTTGTCTCTTAGCCTTTAAGGGTTAGGCTGCCTTTTTCTTGCCTTCAAGCGCCTTGGTGGAATCCGTTTTGATGCGGATGCTGCGCGGCTTTAAGGCTTCGGGAATCTCGCGCTCCAGGTCTACATGCAAAAGACCGTTGGCGAGATGGGCGCCTTTAACCTCAATATGATCGGCCAGTTGGAAGCGGCGTTCGAAAGAGCGGCCGGCGATTCCTCGATGCAGATAGGATGCTTCTTTGGCCTGAGGGTCGGCCTTGCCGGTAATGGTCAGGGTGTTTTCCTTGGCTACGACGTCGAGGTCTTCTTCGGCGAAACCTGCCACGGCCATTGAAATGCGATAGGTGTTTTCCCCTGTTGCTTCAATGTTGTATGGGGGGTAGGACGAAGCGGTTTCATCCAGTGAAGGGACGGAATCGAGCAGTTGTTGAATGCGGTCGAAGCCGATGGTCGAACGGAATAGGGGGGAAAAATCATAATTGCGCATTGCCATATTCTCCTATGAGCAACATGGAAGGTTCATGGGGCCGCCATCTGGCCTACCCCGGTTGATGGCAACGGAATGAGCAACCCTTCAATAGGCGTTGCGGCCCGTTACCGAACTTCATTTATTTCGCAGGAAGTTTTGTGCAAGAGGGAGAATTAAAAAAATTATCCGTCCGTATCGGAAGGCGCTTTTTTGAGTGGTGGCAGCTCGAACTCCGGCTCATCGTCAAAAAGTTCTTCGGAGCCATCGCTCAAATCGTCGTCATTATCTTCTGGGGAGGGATCTGCGGCTTCATCGCCATTATCTTGTGAGGTGTCGGCTTCCAATTCGTCGGAAGCTTCAAGCTCTTTCTCCTCTTCGGGTTCCGGTTCAGCCTCTATTTCCTGGTTTTTTTCAGGGGATATGGCTTCCGTTTTGGTTGCTTCCGCCGTTTCTTCTTCTTGTTTTTCCGTCTTGGCGGCCGCCTCTTCTTTTTCGGCTCTTTCCGTTTTTAACTGGGTCAGTTCGTCTTCATGCCAAACCACTTTGAACAGGGGGATGGGCTCTTTGAAGCCCTTAAGTTCCACTTTCTCCTGTTCGTCGAAGAAAAGATCGGGAGAGTTGAGGCAGATGGCTTTGGTCGCGCCCGAACAATAAATTTCGCCTGCGTCGGCCTTGTCGCAGATGCGGGCGGCCAATTGGACCGTTGTGCCGAAGAGGTCGTTTTCCTCCATGATCAACTCGCCCGTATTGAGGCCAATCCTGACTTTCAAGGGTAACTCGGGCGTGTCGCCTATCTGATCGAGGATGTTCTGTTGCATCTCCATGGTGGCGCGGATGGCTTCCGACCCTGAAGCGAACGAAGCCATAATCCCGTCACCGGTATGCTTGATTTCTTTGCCGTTATGGACGGCCAGACACTCGCGGACGATGTCGTTATGGGCCCGTACTACGTTCTGGGCGGCTTGATCGCCAAGGGTTTGGGTAATATCTGTCGATCCCACGATATCGGTGAAGACGACGGTAATCGGTTCTTTCCCGCCTTTGCCGTCTTTCGGCTTGTTCCAGTGATGGATGGCGGCGAGTAAAATTTCTCCTGGCATTTCCTGCTTGTCGATAAGGGCGGTCATCGCCTGCCGACCCAAGCGGAAGATTTCCATGTAACGACTGTCTTCAACCAGATAGGTGTCGTACTTCTCGGCGAAGCTCTCCGCCATTCCTTTGCTGGTGCCCAGCGTGGCGATGGTGTCACGCAGCAGAGAGGTGAATTTCAGGTGGGAAAGGTCGTTGCGCTCTTTGTAGGCCTCCGCCGCCCCGGCAATGAACAGGCTGATGCCGAACTTATTGAATTTCTCTAAGGGGATGTTTTCTTCTTTGAGCCTTGCGACACCGCGGCTTAAGAAGGTCATCATGGTCAGTTGGTGGTTAAGCGACTGAGCCATGCTTCCCGACCCTGCCATGCCAGCCGTTCCTGTTTCGAAGTTGTTAAGCGATACCGTGCCCGTAAGACCGGCAGTGTCCGATTGCATGGTTGAGGTGGCGCTGACGGCTACTTGGTCGCTGGGCGGGGCGTCGGGCTTTTCTTCCTCATCTGACCTTTCAGCAGCTTTTTTCTCGTCTTCTGAAAGGACGCCGCTTGGTGTCGTTTCCGGCGCTGGAAGATCTTCGGCGACGGTTTTGTGGGGATGCTCCTCAACCTCTTCGACTGTCCGGCGCATGTCTTCCTTGGAGACGAAGGAATAGAACAGCGCCACGCAAGAAACCAGGAAGCCGACGACAAATAAGCTAAACAGAACCGAACCGGCGGTTTCCTGCTTCATTATGCCGGCGAAGAGAGAGAATTTGCTCAAGGCCATAGAGCCGATACCGGTGAATAACGCAGCCAGAACAACGCTCAATAGGACAATTAATATGATTTTTGGCACGAGCCCGATACTTGAACCTTTGCTTTCTTCCCAGATTTCCTGATCGGTCTTAGCGGCTCCCTTTATGCTGCCATTGACGAGAGGGTCCGACTTTCCTCCGCCGGGAAGAACAACGCCGCGGGCTTTGTTGCTTTTTTTCTTTTCAGGAATAATGACACCGCGCCCTTTTTTAGGTGCGGCCAACTCGATTTGCCCCTTGGAATGCCGGTAAACGGTCGTCTCCGAACTGGTGCCGTCTTCCCGGTTATACTTTTCTTTGATGACTTTGATTGCGGCGTAATGGTCGAGCTTTGCCAGCTCCTTGCCTTCCTTGACGGCAAGGTGCTTTTCCGTGTGGTCGAAGCGGGATTGCAAATTCCACCGCCCGTCCTGGAGGTAATAGACCTCATAGTTGATTTGTGGCGCTTTTATCGCCATTCGGCCGTTCCCTGAGCGCAATTTTTTGCTTACTAACCGTCAGGATACGAGAAGACGGCCCATATGGGTAGAGAAAAGCTAAAAATCGTTGAGTGAACAAAGCGCTAGTCACCAGGAACGAAAAAGACGCCTCCATTGCTGGAGACGTCTTTTGAAAACTCGTCCGCCGGGAGGCGGAAACGGTTAGGCGTGTTAGTCGGTCTTGAGACCGAATCCACCGAACCGCTTATTGAATTTGGCAAGCTGCCCGCCGCTGTCAAGCAGGCGGTGAACGCCAGTCCAAGCCGGATGCGACTTAGAGTCGATGTCCAACTTCATGGTGTCGCCTTCCTTGCCCCAGGTGGACCGGGTCTTGAAGGTGCTGCCATCCGTCATTACGACGTTAATCTCATGATAATCTGGATGAATATCGTTTTTCATCTTAACTGCTCCGGAAACCAAGGCGCGTTGTATAGACTAGCCCTGGCGTTGGCGCAACCCTTGTGCCGTGTTTTTTTTGCCCGAAAGGCATTTCATTGCTATATGCAGGCCCAATGCAATTGGATGGAGGGCTGATAATGGCCTTGGATGACAGCGCCTTTGAAAAGGTGGCGATGGAGACCCTGGAAGACTTGATGGACGCTATCGACGAGGGCCTGGGAGACTATTTGGATGTGGATCTGAACGGAGGTATCCTGACCATTGAACTGGATGATGGGGGGCAGTACATCATCAATAAGCACGGGGCCAGCTATCAAATCTGGATGTCGTCGCCGGTCAGTGGCGCCACGCATTTCGACTATGATGGCGCGGCCGGGGAATGGGTTTCGACCAAAGGAGAAGGTGAGCTGAAATCCATCCTCAAGAGCGAGTTGGAAAAGACTACGGGCGAAACCGTCAGCCTTTAATTGGCTGATCGGATATGGCGGCGGCTGATTTGGATTGCCAGCAAGACGACAATCACCATGACTGCCGCTCCGCCGAAATAGGGCCAATCTTTACCGAATAGGGAAAACAGCAACCCGGCCCAGGTGGGGCCGAGGACACGGGCCATGGTTGAGGCCGAGCGGGTCATGCCCAGCATGCCGCCACGCTCGTCTTCGCCGACGTTTTGCGAAATCAGGCTGTTGAGAGACGGGTTGATGATAGAGAAACCGAAGGCGAGGCAGATCATAGATGCGATGAGCATCGGTAATTCGGTGGAGAAGGGGATTAAAGCCAACCCAATAGCCAGGGCGATACCTCCTTGAACGACGAGACTTCGCTCACCGAATCGTTTCGCCAGCCGACCGATAGCACCCCCTTGAATGACGGCGCTGATGATGCCGACAAAGGCGAAAAGATAGCCGTTCTGTTCCGGCCCCCAACCGTATTGCCGTTCCGACCACATGGCGAAGGTGGCTTCCATTCCGGCAAATACGAAAGTTGAGAGGAAGGTTATTAAAATCAACGATCCGAGAACGGGGCGCGTCAACCCTTCGGCAAAGAGAGTCCACTGTTTCTTTTTCGGCATTGCGGCATTGCGGCGGCGCACCTCTTCGGAGAGGGATTCTTTGAGCATGACCACGGCCATAAGGAACGAAACCGCGCTTAACCCGGCGGCTGCGAAGGCCGGAAGCTGATAGTTGGCGTTGGCCGCATCGGGACCGGCCAAGATGCCGCCGATGGCTGGGCCGACAATAAAGCCCAATCCGAAGGCTGCGCCGATGACACCCATCCCCTTGGCCCGATTTTCCGGAGTTGTTATATCGGCGATGTAAGCAAAGGCCGCGCCGATGTTCCCGGCCATGAACCCACCGAAGGCGCGCGCCAGGAAAAGCAGAAGTAGACTGTCGGCAAACCCCATCAACACGTAGGAAATACTGGCGCCGCCTAAGCTGAACAGCAGGATGGGCCGACGACCGTAGCGGTCGCTGAGACGCCCCAAGAACGGCGCGGCAATGAATTGGGTCAGCGAATAGGTCGCCATCAGGATGCCGACCGTGTCCGGCGAGGCCTGGAAATATTCCGCATAAAAAGGCAGCAGGGGAATAATGATCCCAAAGCCGATGAGATCGACAAGAACGATAAGAAAGAGGATCAGCATTCGAGGCCTTGGGATAATTCTAAAACGGCGTGGGGCGTTTATAAGGAAGCCGCGCCCGATGTTCAAATAATTAGCGTTGTGTGAGTTTGAGCTCGATACGACGATTTTTCGCCAAGGCGTCGGGCGTCTCTCCCGTATCCAGTGGTTGGAACTGCCCAAACCCAGTTGCGGCAAGGCGTTCGGAGGGAATGCCGCTCTCGATCAGTTGGCGGACCACCGAGATGGCGCGGGCTGAAGAAAGCTCCCAGTTGGATGGGAATTTCAGGTTTTTGATCGGCACTTTGTCCGTATGGCCATCGACTCTGAGAATCCAATTGACCTTGGGCGGGATTTTGTTGGAAATGGTTTTGAGGGTTTCCGCCAGGACCGACAACTGCTTCTTGCCCTCTTCCCCAAGGTCCGCCGACCCGGTTTCAAACAGAACTTCGGACTGGAAAACGAAGCGGTCACCGACAATTTTGACCCCTTTGGTTTTACCGAGAATTTCGCGCAGCTTACCGAAAAATTCCGAGCGGTAGCGGGTCAGCTCCTGAACTTTTCCGGCCAGTGCGGCATTGAGCCGACTTCCCAGGTTGGCGATTTGCACCTTTTGTTTGCGCGCCAGTTCCTCCGAGGCCTCGAGGGTGGCGTTTAGCGCCGCCATCTGCTTGCGGAGTTCGTTTAGTTGCTTGTTGAGCAGAGCGACCTGGGCGCGGGCGCTTTCCGAGAGTTCTTTTTCCTTGAGCAGCGATCCTTCGGTTTCATCGAGCTTGCCCGCCATTTTGGCGATGCGGGCTTCCAGCTCTTCTTTCAGGGCTTCCAGGGCATTGAGGTCGGCGGTCAGACTATTCACTTCGTCCAGCTTGTCCGTCAGTTCCTTCTCGGCGGCCTTGTTGTCGCGGGTCAATTGGGTGATCTGCGAGGTCAGGTCTTCGCGCCGCGATACGGCGCTTTGAAGCTGTGCTGAAAGCTGTGAGACATCGATGCGCAGCTCCTTGTTGGCTTCCCGTTCAAGCGCCAGGAGATCGGCCAGCTCGCTCACTTGACTCTGTAGCCGTCCGAGAGCCTCATCGCGTCCGGAAAGCGCATTATTGAGGAAGAACTGCGAGACGACGAAAATCAGCAGAACGAAAATGAGAACCATAAGAAGGGTCGCCAGGGCATCGACGAAGCCCGGCCAGATATTGGTTTCTCGGCGGTTGCGCCGGGAGAGGGACGCCATGGCTTTCTACCCGTTGCCGGGGCCGGATCGCTGACCGCCGTTCTGTACGGCGATGGTGCGGGCGAGCAGCTTGATTTCGCTTCGGATTTGGCTCACCGCATCGGCGCGCCCCTTGGTCGCTTCTTCAACGAGGCGGCCCATATGGACGTCCATGTTGCGGATATGGGATTTGGTTGCGTCATCCATCCCGCCCGCGTTCTGGCCACCCTGGTTGGCCAGCTTGGTCAACACAGGCTTCAGCTCCGCCTGGTTTTCGGCAAGTTTGATCAGCAGCCCTTGTTCGGCCTTCATTTGATCGGTCAGTACGGCCAGTTTATCGGTGAGGGCCATGGTGTGGCTGGCCGATTGAATACGGGCCTCTTCGCCATGGGCCAGAGTCCGTTGCAGGTTTTCCAGGCTTTCCGCCGTTTGTTCCAAGAGGGCCTGAACGTAGGCGGGAACCGATTGTTCGCCATCCCCGCCGATGCCGCCGCTCGGTAGGTTGGTGAAGTTCGACAGCCAATCTTCGAGATCGTTGTAAAAACGGTTTTGCGCTTGCCCCGACTGGAGGTCGAGAAAGCCGAGAACCAGTGAACCGGCCAGACCGAAGAGAGATGAACTGAAAGCCGTTCCCATACCGTCGAGGGGAGCTTCAAGGCCTTCCTTGAGGTTTTGAAAGACGGCGTTGATGTCGCCGCCCGCCACGCTCAGTCCGCCGATCACGTCGCTGATTGAGCTAACCGTTTCGAGCAACCCCCAAAAAGTGCCAAGGAGACCGAGGAAAATCAGCAGGCCGATGGTGTAACGGGAGATGTCGCGAGATTCGTCGAGGCGCGATGCGATGCCATCGAGCAGTGAGCGCATGGCCAGGGCGGAAAGTTTCAATGCGCCCCGTTTGTCGCGCAACATGGTCGCCATGGGGGCAAGAAGCCGTGGATCGTGCGTTTGAGAGACGGTTGGCCGGTTGGCGTCGAAAGATTCAATCCAGGCCGCTTCCGGGTAAAGCATGGTGACTTGCCGGAAGTTGAAGATAATGCCGAGAAGCAAAACGCCGATGATCAGCCCGTTCAGCGGCGCATTGGCGAGAAAGGCCTCGCGCAGGGGAAGAAATAGCAGAACCGCCACGCCCCCGACCGCGATCAGAAATAGAATCATCCGCGTCAGAAATCTTTGCGGCCGGGTCATCGCCTTCTCTCCCTTTCTCCCTAGACGCTCTCTCCCGTGGAACTACCGGGTGACGACTTTGAGGTCGACCCGGTTGGGATCGCCTTCTGGCGCTTTATCGCCGAGTGCGCGTACGTCGATCCGGGTGCTTTTCACGCCCTTGCTGATCATATAGGAGCGCACGGCAAGCGCCCGAGACAGCGAAAGACGACGGGCCTTGCTGGCAGAAAGGTTGTCACCGCCTGCATAGGCCAGAACCTGCAAGCGTTTTTCCGTCGAGTCGTTTATTTCCGCCGCCAGTTTGTCGAGCAGCGGCTTCGACGTGTTCGGAAGCTTGCTCGCACCGCCGCTGAAGGCGATCTGTTCGGTGGAGCCGCTTTCTACCGGCGCTTTGGGGGCGACGGCGGCCACTTGGAGGGGTTTCTCCGCAGGAGCCGCCTTGGGAAGAGGTGTCGGCGCCTTGGGCGCTTCAAGCTTGGCGGGCTTGGGCGGTGGCGGAACTTCTTCGGCCGTTACCGTCGGTTTTTTGACGGCGGGTGGCGCTGGCGGCTCCAAGGGCTTGGCCTCTTGGCTCACCGGAGCTTTCGCCGCCATCTTCACCGGTTCAGGCTCAGGCTTTGGAACAGGCTTTGCGATGGGTTTCGGGGCCGGCTTGGCGGGTTCGACAATCTTGGGGGGCGGAGCCAGCTTAGGTTTCGGCGGTGTGACGACCGGGGTTGGTTCCTTTGCCGCCATCGTGCTCACCGGTTTTTCGGTCGGCGGTGGCGCCATGAAACTGGAGCCGGTATCGGCTGCTTCGTTCCCGGGTTTTTTAAGGGTAATGCGAGGGGCGTTGTCGCTGGGCGGCGCAATGAACGTGGAGCCCGGCATGGCCCGCCCCGGCATGACCAGACCACCTTGGGGGGCGGCCGAATAAGTTTGGTTGGGGGCTGGAACGGCGGCTGCGCCTCCGTCCTCAATGACCGACAAGTCGATCATAATGTTTGACGGACTGGCGCCGTATTGAGCTGCGGCGGGAGCCGCCATTGCCAAGGCCGTTGTTGTTCCTATTCCCAGGGCCAGCAGACCCGCCCGGAAACGTTTAAAGTCGTCCATAAACCCAAAGCCCCCTAGCTTCATAAACAACGAGCGCGAAGCCCGCGTTCTCATACCGTGGCACCAAGATAACTAAGCGCCGTCCGGGAGACAACAGCGTTCAAGGTTTTGTCTCGGTCAGGATGCCGTTTTTCCGGCCTTTTTGAGGATACGCGCCAGTTCCGTGTGGATTTGGTCGTTGGCCGCCAGGATGCTCCCCGTCTTGAGCATGTCCCTTTTGCCGCTCACTTCCGTGACGAATCCACCGGCTTCCCTGACCAAAATGATACCTGCGGCGATATCCCAGGGCTTAAGTCCGGTTTCCCAGAAACCGTCGTAACGACCGGCAGCGACGTAAGCGAGGTCGAGCGAGGCGGCGCCGAAACGTCGAATGCCAGAGGAAACGGCCATTACCGCTTCGGCCTGCTTGAGAAAATCTTGATGACCCGGACGTCCTTTGAACGGGATGCCCGTAGCGAACAGGGATTCTTCCATGTTTCGACGCGACGAAACCCGGAGGCGACGACCGTTCATATAAGCGCCCTGGCCTTTTTCGGCCCAGAACATCTCGTCTTTGGCCGGATCGTAAATGACGCCTGCGATGATTTCTTCGTCGCGCTCCAAGGCGATGGACATGGCGAAATGGGGCAGGCCGTGAAGAAAGTTCGTCGTGCCGTCGAGCGGATCGATGATCCACCGGTTATGGGTGTCCTTACCCTTAATCTCACCGCGTTCTTCAAGCAGGAAACCGTAGTTGGGGCGCGCCGTCTGGAGTTCTTCGACCAGTCTTTTCTCCGCCGTGGTATCCGCCGTGCTGACGAAATCCGCCGGCCCCTTCATGGAAACCTGAAGGTTGTTGACCTCGCCGAAGTCGCGGGCGAGACGGCGCGACGCCTTCATGGCCGCGCCGGTCATGACGTTGATAAGGGCGGATTTCTGGGCCATGTCTTTTAGTCCTTCGCGCGCTCGACGTAAGTGCAGTCGACGGTGTTGACCACGACGCGGGTGCCTGCGGCAATGTGTGGCGGCACCAGAATGTCAAGGCCGTTTTCCAGCTTAGCCGGTTTGTAGGATGAGCTTGCTGTCTGGCCTTTGACCACGGCGTCGGCCTCGGTCACTTCCAGGGTTACTTTCTCGGGCAGTTCGATGCCGATCAAGCTGTCTTCGTAGAACTCGATCTGAACGTTCATGCTTTCCTGGAGGAAAGGAATCTGATCTTCGCCAATCATTTCGGCGGGAACGGCGACCTGTTCGTAGGTTTCGTTGTCCATGAAGGTGTACATGTCGTCTTCAGAGAAAAGGTACTGCATCTCTTTTTGTTCGAGGCGTACCTTCTCGACGTTTTCGGAAGCGCGGAAACGTTCGTTGAGCTTGGTTCCGTCGCGGATATCTTTAAGCTCCACCTGGAGATAAGCGCCGCCTTTGCCGGGCTGGGTATGCTGAGTCTTGACGGCGCGCCACAGGCGGCCCTTGTGCTCAATCACATTGCCGGGACGGATCGAGTTTCCATTGACTTTCATGGCAGAAATCCACGTTAACAGTGTTTAGAACAGGAGGTTCCCAACTCGGGGAACGGATTTGGCGCGGAAACTAGCAGGAGATGCCCGGTTAGGCAACGCCGGAACCGTTGACCCGTGCAATTACTTCATTGAAGGCCTTGACCGCAGCCACCGGACCTTCAGCATGGTTCCAGACTCCACCGACGACGGCAAGGAAGTCGGCCCCCACAGTGACCAGTGGTTCGCAGTTTTCCGGCGTGATCCCGCCAATGGCGACGCAGGGTACGGTGGTCATCATGGTCCAGGCCCGGATGATCTCGAAGGTCGCTTCGCTTTTTGGCTCTTTGGTTTCCGTCGGGAAGAAAGCGCCAAAGGCAACGTAGTCGGCCCCTTTGTCGCCTGCCTCGAAGGCCAGTTGTCTGGAGTTGTGGCAGGTTACCCCGACGATGGCGTCTCGTCCGACGATCCGCCGGGCCTCTTCGTAGGAGCCGTCTTCCTGGCCGATATGGACCCCATCGCAGCCGCAGTTGTGGGCTAGATCGGGCCGGTCGTTCATCAGGAAGGCGACGTCACGGTCCTGAACCGCCGGTCGCAGGAGATCGGCGGCCCGCTTGATGGCGTCGTCGTCCTGATCTTTAAGGCGCAACTGAACGCAAGCGACGTTGCCTGCATCAATAGCCGAAGCCAACTGATCGCTGAAGGCGGTCAGGTCGTCAATTTTTGGCGGTGTGATCAGATAGAGCTGAGTGGTTGGATCAGACATGGCGTGGTCCTGATAGGATGTTTGCTTGGTGGTACCCTAACCCGCAACCGGATTCAACTGTTTGGCCTGTCATGCAGGCGTGCGCCGCATTGTTTCGCTATATCTTCAATTTTTGTGCGGACGTCTTGAGGCAGGTCGACACAAATATCTTTCGCACCGAGCCTTAAGGCGTTCATCGCCAATCCGGCCTGATCGCCGCAATCGAGGATGGCGATGAATTCCCTGTGTGCGTATTCGGCAGCCGCCGCCGTCACCATTTCAAGAAATCCGACCACGCCAAGAGAGGCGGTCGCGTTGGGGGCGCTCATAAGGACGATGGAGCCTGAGGATTTTTCAAAGGCCTGTCTTGCATCGCCAAGGCTGTGAATGATCACGGGCTGTTCCATGGATTGATGATGCCTCATACGAGGGCAAAGAAAAAGGGCGAAGCCGTAATGGCCTCGCCCTTAATCACATAAATATTTTGGCCGTGTCTCTAGTTGGCGGCGACGTGCTTGACGAAGCGCATCATATTGCAGGTGTAGCCGTACTCGTTGTCGTACCAAGAGACGAGCTTGACGAAGGTGCCGTCCAGCGCGATGCCTGCCTTGGCGTCGAAGATCGAGGCATGAGGGTTGTCGCGGAAATCGGTGGCGACGACCATTTCCTCGGTGTAGCCGAGGGTGCCTTTCATCTCGCCTTCACTTGCGGCCTTGATCGCGGCGCAAATGTCGTCGTAGGCGGCGTCTTTTTCCAGCTCAACGGTGAGATCGACCACGGAAACGTCGGAAGTCGGGACGCGGAAGGACATGCCGGTCAGCTTGCCGTTCAACTCGGGCAATACCACGCCGACGGCTTTAGCCGCGCCGGTGGAAGACGGAATGATGTTTTCAAGGATACCGCGGCCGCCGCGCCAGTCTTTCTGGGACGGTCCGTCGACGGTTTTCTGGCTCGCCGTTGCGGCGTGAACGGTGGTCATCAGACCGCGTTTCAGGCCCCAGTTATCGTTGAGGATTTTGGCGATCGGAGCCAGACAGTTGGTGGTGCAGGAGGCGGCGGAGACGATGCTCTGGCCCGCGTATTCTTGATGGTTGACGCCGAAAACGAACATTGGGCCGCCGTCTTTGGCCGGTGCGGATTGAACCACTTTCTTGGCGCCTGCATCCAGGTGTTTCTGGCAGCCTTCGGTCGTGAGGAAGAAGCCGGTCGACTCTACGACGATATCGACGCCGACGTCGCCCCAGGCGAGGTTGGCCGGGTCGCGCTCCGCAGTCAGGCGGATGGTTTTTCCGTTGACGACCAGGTTGGAGCCGTCGACCGCGATGTCGCCGCTGAAATTGCCATGCACCGAGTCGTACTTCAGCATGTAAGCGAGATAGTCCGCATCAAGCAGATCGTTGATCGCCACAATCTCGATATCGTTGAATTCGGCTTCGTCGGTGACCGCACGAAACACCATGCGTCCAATCCGACCAAAACCGTTAATTGCTACCCGAACCGCCATGTAATCCTCCGACTATGTCAAACGTGTGAAAGGGGTGTAGTCCCTTGAATTTGTTCAGTACGTTTATTTTTTTCGCTTAGTAGAGCTTTTTATATAACACACTGCTAATATAACAGCACACACCCAATCGGCGCATCGCTCCCTGCCCGAACGGGTGGTATGTCCCTCATGATGAGGGAAAGAAGCCTGAACGCGGCCGAAGGTCAACCCCAATCTGCGCCTTGTGATCAAAACGACGCACAATATCTAGAGTCGTTTACTGCCGCTCGCTCATTTTTTGATTGAGAAACCAACGGCAACCCCATTAAAGCGTTGACCTTTTCGGATTCGCCGCCATAATCATTCGGCGCGCGTCGAGGGGGAGAAGCGTTACCGTGACCGACCATGTGACAACACATCATCCAAGACTGGATAGGGTTCAGGACCGCCTAAGCAAGGCGGTGTCCAAGCTTGAAAGCTTGGCTGGCGGCGTGGTGGCTGGCGATAAGGCCAAAAACCTCAATGACGAATTGGAGAGCTTCCGCTCCGAAAACGCCCGGCTGCGCGACGCCAATGCGACGGTCAATAAACGGCTCGACAAAACAATTGATCGGCTAAAAGCCGTTTTGGGGGAATAGGCCGTGGCTCAAATTACCGTTAGCATTAATGATCGTAAATACGACATCGCCTGCGATGATGGTCAGGAAGCTCACTTGAAGCGGCTTTCCGAGTATGTGGATAAGCGCGTTGGAGAATTGGTCGCCGCCGTTGGTCAGGTCGGCGAATCCCGTCTGCTGGTGATGGCCTCCCTATTGCTGGCCGATGAACTTTCCGACGCTTACGACGAAAATGAAAATCTTAAGAAAGAGAACGCCAACCCGGTTAAAATCAACCGGCTGGAAGAAGAGCTTGGCGGTTTTCTTGAGCGACTCGCGGGGCGTCTTGAAGCGGTTGCCGAAGGCCTTGAGGCCAAATAGCCGGTTAATCGGCTTTCTCTCCTCTTTAAAAATGTAACGCCAGGGCCTACATTGGCGCCGTGGTTGCTGCGCTTCACGTCGGTCCACTTGATCCCTAGGGCCAATGCATTTCGCAAGGGAGCTGTCTCTGTCGGGCTCGTGGGCTCGTTACACGGCACCCACCTTATTGGGTGGGCCTTGGATGGATCTCACGGGACAGACGGTCGCCGTGGCGCCACACTCTTTTTTTAACGGGGAGCGGTATGGAGAGTAAGGAAACTCTACGGGAACAGTTGAAAACCCGTCGTGCGGCGGTCTCGGGTGAAGATCGTGAAATGGTCGGAAAACTGATTGCCGAACAATTTCTCCAAGCGGTCAAAATCCCCGAAGAAACGATCATCGCCGCCTACTGGCCTATGGTGGGGGAGTTGGATACTAGAGCTTTGCTCCATGAGCTCCACGAAAAGGGTCATGTCGTTGTCCTTCCCGTTGTCGAAAACGGCAATGGTCTGCTGGTGTTTCGTGAGTGGACGCCCGAGGTTGAGATGGTTGAAGGCGTGCATGGAACCATGGAGCCGCCGAAAGATCGTGAGCTCCATTCCCCGGAATTGGTTGTTGCTCCTCTGTTGGGAGTCGATGATGCAGGTCATCGACTGGGGTATGGCGGCGGTTACTATGACCGGACCATCGAAGCGCTTCGTGCTGAAGGGGCGATCTTTGGCTACTTGGGGCTTTGCTATTCCTTTCAAAACGTTGCCGAGCTACCGGTCGAAGATCATGACCAAGTGCTTGATGCCGTGATGTCGGAAAAAGGTGTGTACAGTTTTAAAAAGGAGGCGGCGTGAGACTGCTTTATTGTGGTGATGTGGTCGGCAAGGCCGGACGCACGATCCTGAAAGAACGCCTGCCCGAATTGCGCGAGACTCTTAAGCTCGATTTTGTGGTGATCAACGGCGAAAACGCTGCCCACGGTTTTGGCATCACGGGGAAAATATATAAAGAAATGATCGAGTTGGGGGCGGGGGCCGTGACGACCGGCAACCACGCCTGGGATCAACGGGATATGCTGGCCGAGATCGATGGACTGCCGGGAATGATCCGCCCGCTCAACTACCCGGCCGGAACGCCGGGGCGTGGGGCGAAGGTGTTCACCGCGGCTTCCGGACGTAAAGTCATGGTGGCTCAGCTTATGGGCAGACTCTTCATGGACCCGTTGGATGATCCGTTCGCTTCAATCGATAAAGAGCTGACCCGTTATAAATTGGGTGCGGGAGTCGATGCGATTATCGTCGATGTTCATGCCGAGGCGACCAGTGAAAAGATGGCCCTCGGTCACTATCTCGATGGCCGCGTCTCGTTGGTTGCGGGGACCCATACCCATGTGCCCAGTGCGGATGCCCAAATTTTACCGGGCGGCACAGCCTATCAGAGCGACCTCGGCATGTGCGGTGATTATGATTCGGTCATTGGCATGAAGAAAGATGCGGCTATTGCACGGTTCACCCGCAAGGTGCCGGGGCCTCGTCTGGAGCCTCAGGACGGTCCGGCGACCCTCTGTGCGGTTTATGTGGAAACCGACGACAAAACCGGTTTGGCCCAGCGAGTTGAGCCCGTACGGCTTGGCGGCCGACTGATTGAAAACCTTCCTGCCCTCTAACCTTTTCTTATCTGGTCGAGGAATTCCGAAACATGTTCGTTGAGCAGGGCCGACTGACGTCCGATTTCCTGAGCTGAATCAAGCACCTGGGAGGCGACGGTCCCGGTTTCTCCGGCGGCCTGGGTCACGGTCGAGATGTTGCCGGAAACTTCATTGGTTCCCATGGAGGCCATTTCGACGCTGCGGGCGATTTCCGAGGTAGCGGCTGACTGCTCTTCCATGGCAGATGCAATGGAAGAAGCAATATCGTTCATCCGGTCGATTGTTTGACCGATGGCTCCGATGGCTTCCACCGTGCCCTGAGAGGCGCTTTGAATACCGCCGACCTGTTGACTGATCTCTTCGGTGGCCTTGGCGGTCTGCCCGGCAAGCGCCTTGACCTCCTGGG
>CBDUMN010000033.1:0-34984 GCA_965368335.1 uncultured Rhodospirillales bacterium | reverse complement strand
GCTTGAGATAACCCGCCGTGCCCATAACCGTATCGGCAAACGACATCAAGACTCCGCCATGCAGCACCCCGTTGGGGTTGGCGTGTTGCGGGCCGGTCTGGAGGCCGAAGGTCGTAACCTCTTCGCCCGGCTTAAAAAAGTAGGGACCGGCGACCGCTAGAAAACCGTCGTTAAACTGGAAAGGCTCGAACCCCTCGGGGATTTGCTCGGACATGGACGCCCCTTCACCTGCATTGAAAAATCGCCCAAGTGTAAGAGTCCTGACCGACGCGAAGCAAACTGAAAGGCAACGTCATCTTAATAACCTAGGGAAACCCTAGGGTTTCGGAACCCCCTTGCGCCCGAGTCCCCGGCCAGTCCATAAATAAACCCAGCAACGCAGCTTCAAAAAGGGATGACGATTTTGGGCGAATACCGAAAAATTGCCGTTATCGGCGCGGGGGCCTGGGGCACCGCGCTTGCCATGGCCGCCCAGCGCGCCGGGCGCCAGGTGATGCTGCAGGCCTATGAGCCGGAAGTCGCCGAGGCGATCAACAAAACCCACGAAAACCCCATTTATCTGCCGGGACACCCCCTCGACCCCGCCATCACGGCGACCGCCGACCTCAAAGAAGCCATCGCCTGGGCCGAAGCGGTGCTGATGGTCGCGCCCGCCCAACATGTCAGAGGGCTTTGCCGCTCCTTGAAAGCCGACTGGCCCCAAGACCTGCCGATGATTCTCTGCGCCAAGGGAATCGAAAACAAAACCGAAATGCTGTTGAGCGAAGTAGTGGCCGAAGAGTTGCCCCAGGCCCCGCTTGCCGTGCTTTCCGGCCCGAGCTTCGCCGCCGAAGTGGCGCGGCGTTGCCCAACCGCCGTCACCCTGGCCGCCGAAACCCAGGATCTCGCCGTGGCGCTGACCGACGCCCTGTCTTCGCCGCTTTTCCGTATCTATCGCTCGACCGACGTCATCGGCGCGCAGATCGGCGGCGCGGTCAAGAACGTGCTAGCGATCGCCTGCGGCGTCGCCCAGGGCAAAGATATGGGCGACAACGCACGGGCCTTTCTGATCACTCGGGGTTTGGCCGAAATCACCCGGCTGGGCATCGCCAAAGGCGCGCAGATGGAGACTCTCATGGGCCTCTCGGGTATCGGCGATTTATCGCTCACCTGCTCGGCCATGCAGTCGCGCAACTTCTCGCTCGGCTTCGCGCTTGGCAAAGGCCAGCCGCTCGATGAAATCCTCGGCGGACGCAAGGCCGTGACGGAAGGCGTTCATACCGCCGCTTCGGTAATCGACCTGGCCCGTTCGCTCAATGTGGATTTACCGATCTGCACGGCGGTCAACAAAATCCTTAATGAAGGGGCGGATATTGAAAAGACCATTACCGGTCTGCTCGACCGTCCGCCGAGAGACGAAGCAGGCTGACCCCTTGACGATCAGCCAACCAGTCTCTTTATAGAAAGACATTGACTTTAAAACCACCGACCGAAGGCCGTTCATTCATGTATCTGATTTTCTGCATCGACAAACCCGGCAGCCTGGAAATTCGCAAGGCCAACCGGGACGCCCACCTGGCCTACCTCAAAGAGCAGGGCGACAAATTGGTCGCCGCCGGACCGACCGTCACCGAAGACGGCGAAACCATGAACGGTTCGCTGCTTTTGATGAATTTCGCCAATCAGGCCGAAGCCGAAGCCTTCGCCGCCGGAGATCCTTACGGAAAAGCGGGCCTTTTCGAAAGCGTAACGATTAAGAAATGGAAGAAGGTGCTGGGAGACTAAGAGAGAAAAGTCGTGGATACCCGGGGCAAGCCCGGGCATGGCGCTAATAATATTTTTGTTATGCGAAGTGTTTCAACAAGCGCGATTGAGCGCCGCGAGTTAATACGAGCGAGCCCAGGGGCGAAGCTCCGACCGGCGCTTGAGGTCCTTTAGCGAAACGAAGTGGAGCGAAAAATTGGCTCATTGGCTGGTGAAATCGGAACCGGGATGTTGGTCCTGGGACGATCACGTCAAAAAAGGCGTCGAACACTGGGACGGCGTACGCAACTATCAGGCGGCCAACAATATGAAGGCCATGAAGATCGGCGATCTGGCGTTTTTCTATCATTCGGTCAACGAAAAACGGATCGTCGGGGTGCTCGAGGTGGTCAAAGAATACTACCCCGATCCTACCGACCCGAAAGGCCGTTTCGGCATGGTGGATTTCAAGGCGGTTAAGCCGGTCAAAAACCCGGTGAGTCTGAAACAAATCAAGGAAGACGGCCGCTTGGACGACATGGCGCTGATCAAGCAATCGCGCCTCTCGGTGATGCCGGTCACCGATAAACAGTGGGAGATCATCTCAGGTCTGGCGGAGATCGATGGATAAGCCGTTGATCTTCGAAGAGCGGATTTGCGCCCTTGACGACATCCCCGACGGAGATAGCGCCGGGTTCGCCATTGAGCAGGACGGCCAAACGGTCGGTCTGATGGCCGTGCGCCAGGGCGACGAGGTCTTCGCCTACGTCAACAACTGCCCCCATGTGGGGGTGCCCCTCGATTTCACCCCGGGCAAGTTCCTCGATCTTTCCAAAACCTACATTCAATGCGCCAGTCACGGTGCAACATTCCGCATTGAAACCGGTGAATGCATCGGCGGGCCCTGTGCGGGAAAATCGCTCACCCCGGTCACTGTCCACATCAAGGGTTCCGATGTTTACGTAAAGGTTGAAAAAAACCCCACGTAACCCAGGGCATTCCTGAGTTTTCCACAGATTTTGGTATGACCATTGGCCGATTCGGCGGTTGGGCGTTACTTTTTTTTACAAGCAGTTCGGCCCGCCCTTGACGAACCCCCGCAATTACCCGAATATCCGGGTCTTTCGGCGCGTCTTAACCGATGGCCCAGACAATTTGGGCCGGTACGGAAGACAGGGGAGAAAATGCTTCCGGAAAGACGCGCGTCACTCTGATATGCCAGGGAGGAGTAACCGCATATGTCTGAGAGCCATGTTTATCCGGTGCCCGCCGATCTTGCCGCTTCGGCTTGGGTGGATAACGACAAGTACCTTGAGATGTACAAACAATCCATCGACGATCCCGAAGGATTTTGGGGCGAGCAAGGCAAACGCCTCGATTGGATCAAGCCCTACACCAAGGTCAAAAACGTTTCCTATGCATCGTCCAATGTGTCGATCAAATGGTACGAAGACGGTACGCTCAACACCTCGGCCAACTGTCTGGACCGCCACCTCGAAAAGCGCGGCGACCAGACGGCGATCATTTGGGAAGGCGACGACCCCAAAGATTCCGAACACATCACCTATCGCGATCTGCATGCCCGTGTCTGCAAGTTCGCCAACGCTCTGAAAGCCCAGGGCATCAAAAAGGGTGATGTAGTCACCATCTACCTGCCGATGATCCCGGAAGCCGCCGTAGCCATGCTGGCTTGCACCCGGATCGGCGCCGTCCATTCTATCGTTTTCGGCGGCTTTTCGCCGGACGCACTGGCCGGGCGGATTCAGAACTGTAATTCCAACTGCGTGATCACCGCAGACGAAGGTTTGCGCGGCGGCCGCAAGGTTCCGCTTAAAGTCAACTCTGACAAGGCGCTGGAAAGCTGCCCGATGGTCAAGACCCAGATCGTGGTCAAGCGCACCGGCGGCGACATCGCCTGGGAAGACGGCCGCGACGTCTGGTACGAAGACATCGTCAAGGATGCCTCCGAAGACTGCCCACCGGAAGAAATGAACGCCGAAGATCCGATGTTCATTCTCTACACTTCAGGTTCAACAGGCGCACCCAAAGGCGTCATGCACACCACCGGCGGCTATCTGGTTTACGCTTCGATGACCCACCAGTACGTCTTCGATTACAAAGACGGCGAAATTTACTGGTGTACGGCGGATGTGGGCTGGGTCACCGGCCATAGCTACATCGTCTACGGTCCGCTGGCCAACGGCGCGACAACCCTGATGTTCGAGGGCGTGCCCAGCTATCCCGACGCTTCGCGCTTCTGGGAAGTCTGCGACAAGCATAAGGTCAACATCTTCTACACCGCCCCGACCGCCATCCGCGCCCTGATGCGCGAAGGCGAAGAGATGGTCAAGAAGACCGACCGCTCCTCGCTGCGTCTTCTGGGCTCGGTCGGCGAACCGATCAACCCGGAAGCCTGGGAATGGTACTATCAGAACGTCGGCGACAGCCGCTGCCCCATCGTCGATACCTGGTGGCAGACCGAAACCGGCGGCATTCTGATCACTCCGCTGCCTGGCGCAACGGCGCTCAAGCCCGGCTCGGCGACCCGTCCGTTCTTCGGTATTGTGCCGGAACTGCTCGATGCGGACGGCAAGGTGCTGGAAGGCGCAACCGAGGGCAACCTCGCCATCGCCGACAGCTGGCCCGGCCAAATGCGGACGGTCTATGGCGATCACGAGCGCTTCGTCCAGACCTACTTCTCCACCTACGAAGGCAAGTACTTCACCGGTGACGGCTGCCGCCGTGACGAAGACGGCTACTACTGGATCACCGGCCGCGTGGATGATGTGATCAACGTTTCCGGTCACCGTATGGGTACGGCGGAAGTGGAAAGCGCCTTGGTCGCCCACCAGGATGTCGCCGAGGCCGCCGTCGTCGGCGCACCCCACGACGTGAAGGGCCAGGGCATCTACGCCTATGTGACCCTCAACGCCGGTGTGGAATCGTCCGATGAGCTGAAAAAAGAGCTGGTCGCCTGGGTCCGTAAGGAAATCGGCCCTATCGCCAGCCCCGATTGGCTTCAGTGGTCTCCGGGCCTGCCGAAAACCCGTTCCGGCAAGATCATGCGCCGTATTCTGCGCAAAATCGCCGAAGACGAGTTTTCAAACCTGGGCGACACCTCGACGCTGGCCGATCCGGCCGTGGTTGACGACCTGATCGAAAACCGCCAGAACCGCAGCAAATAACTTCGGTTCGGATATAAATATGAAACGCCGGAGCCTTCGGGCTTCGGCGTTTTTTCATGGGTATTGCATCCAAACGCCGAACCGTGCATCGTTATGAAAAGCCCTGGGGAATGGGCCAGATGGGACAGAAGCAAGACATGACGGAACATGAAGGAATTGAGCCCGATAATGGGGATGAAAAGGCGATTATTTCGCGGATCGTCACCATCATTGCCGTTTTCGTTCTGATTTCCGTCCTGCTTGCCGCTCAGATTTATCTTTATGGCGCCCTCTATGAGGGAGTCCGCTCTTTCGTCCGAGGCGAAGGGATTTGGGCCAAGGCGCAAAAAGACGCAACCTATCACCTGACCAGCTATTCCTATACGAAGGATCCGCTGGACTACCGGGAGTTTCTTGAGCGGATTGCTGTCACCTTGGGCGACAAAAAGGCTCGCATCGCCCTGACCCAGCCGACACCCGACGAAGAAGTCGCACGGCAAGGCTTGTTGCAAGGTGGCAACGACCCGCAGGACCTCGACGCAATGATCGGCCTGATCCTGCATTTCGGCGATCTCTTCTACATCGAGGAGGCCCTACAGATTTGGGCCGAAGCAGATGGAAAAGTCGCCAGCCTGATCGATTTGGGGCAACGTTTGGACGAAGCGATCAAAACCGGTGGCGCCGATGAGCAAGAGCTTTCCAAGTTACGCAGGCAAATCGCCTTCACCAGCGCCGAATTGCACGCCAAAGAAGAACGGTTCTCCGCGGCCTTGAGCGAAGGAGCCCGCTGGGTCCGCGACATGTCCTGGAAAATCAGCGGAACCATTCTGATTATCCTGATCGGCACGGGCATCCTCGCCAGCCGCCGGATCATTCGCCGAATCGCCTGGGAACTGAAAACCCGTAAAGAGTTGGAAACCCGGATTTTCCGGGAGGCCCGGGAAGATCCTCTGACCAATCTTTTCAACCGGAAATTTTTCGACGAACAGTTTGATCGATACCTAAGACTAGCCGAACGGGAAAAGCGCCACTGCGCCTTGCTTTATCTGGACCTGGACGGCTTCAAGCCGGTCAACGACACTTACGGCCACGGAGTTGGCGACAAGGTCTTAAAAAGAGCGGCCGATATTTTTAGCGAGCAGTTGCGCAGCACCGACCTGATCGCCCGCATCGGCGGCGATGAATTTATCGTTTTGTTGGTTCACCCCTGTGACCGCGAAGGCGTTAAGGTCAGCGCAAATCGAATCATCGAAGAACTCAAGAAACCGATGACCATCGATGGCGCCGATATCGTCACCGGCGTCAGCATCGGCGCGGCCATGTTCCCCGAAGATGGTGAAAACAAGGACGTTCTGGTCAAAAAAGCCGATATGGCCCTCTATGACGCGAAAAATACCGGGCGAGGAAAGTTGGTCTTTTACGACTATAGCCAAACATCAAAGCCTGCTGCTTAACTAGGGTCCTGACCCTAGAAGTCGGAACAGCGCCCCTTCTTCTCCCAATCACCGAAGCGGGTCGGTTCAGGTCCTTGGGGTCCGCCGATTTCCTTTTCCGGCTTATCGACCTTCTTGGCGTCGATGAATTTTTTACCTTCTTGGAAGGGCGCGCCCGCCGCATCGGCTTTCATCACTTCTTCCACCGGAATTTTTCGAGGCTTATCGGTCATTGGCTTGAGGATTCCTAAAAAGTATGGCGCATCTTGCCCGAAGGCTCTGCGCAAACTACTAAATAGGAAGTATAGACCCTAAAGGAAAGCCATCAAGGTCATGAGTTACGCCCGTACTGCTCTTTTATTGGCCGCTATGACGGCCTTATTCCTCGGCGCGGGGTTTTTGCTCGGCGGCGAAGGAGGCATGGCGATTGCGCTGATTCTGGCGCTCGGAATGAACGCTTTCGCTTACTGGAATTCCGACAAAATGGTCCTGCGCATGTATGGCGCAAGAGAGGTCGACAAACGGTCGGCCCCGGGATTTTACGGCATCGTCGAGCAACTGGCGCGGCGTGCAGAAATACCTATGCCCCGCGTCTACATCATCGAGAACCCGCAGCCCAATGCATTCGCCACGGGCCGAAACCCGGAAAACGCCGCCGTGGCCGCTACCACCGGACTGCTGGAAATTTTGAGCCAAGAGGAAATCGCCGGGGTTATGGCGCATGAGCTAGCCCATGTCAGGAACCGCGACACACTGATCATGACCATCACCGCGACCATCGCGGGCGCTCTTTCCATGCTCGCCAATTTCGCCCTGTTCTTCGGTGGATCGTCGGGCAGCCGCAACAATCCGCTGGGCTTGGTGGGGACGCTACTGGTGATGTTTCTCGCTCCCCTGGCCGCCGCACTCGTCCAGATGGCGATCTCACGAACCCGCGAATATGAAGCCGACAGGATCGGCGCGGAGATTTGCGGCCAACCTCTTTGGCTGGCCAGCGCACTGGAAAAACTTGAACGGGGAGCCCAGAGGGTGGATAACCGGGTGGCCGAAGACAATCCGGCGACCGCCCACATGTTTATCGTCAACCCTCTGCATATGCGCTCCATGGACAATCTCTTCTCAACCCACCCCAACATGGCCAACCGAATCGAACGCCTGCGCGCCCTGGCCGGGCAAGGCAGTGCGCCGACCCAGCCCAACGGACCTTGGGGATAAGGGCCCATGGGGGGGGACAAACAAAAAGGCAATAAACAAACAGCGCCCGACGCACGGCGGGTCGCTTTCGACGTCATCGGCCTGGTTCTTAAACAACACCAGCCATTGGATGACGGCTTCGAGCGTCACCCCATGGTCTCCAAGCTTGCCCCGCGTGACAGGGCTTTCGCCCGCCACTTGGCTGCGACCACCCTGCGTCGCTTAGGTCAGATCGATGAGCTGATTGCGCTGTGCCTGGAGAAAGCCCTGCCGCGTCGCGCCGTGGCCGTTAAAGACATTCTCCGCCTCGGCCTGACGCAGATTTTGTTTCTCGACACCCCGCCCCACGCCGCCGTAGACACCTCGGTGCGCCTCGCCCAATCCTTAGGGCTTGGGCCTTATAAAAAACTGGTCAACGCCGTGCTGCGTCGTCTCGCCCGTGAGCGTAAGGAACACCTCCAGGCCCAGGATCCTGCATCGCTCAATACGCCAGACTGGCTGTGGGTCAGCTGGTGCGAAACCTACGGCGAAGAAACGGCGCGGGCCATCGCCGAAGCTCACCTTTCCGAAGCCCCGCTCGATCTTTCCATCAAGTCCGATGCCGAAAGCTGGGCGGAAAAGCTGGACGCCACCCTCTTGCCGTTTGGCAGCCTGCGCAGAATCGCCGGGGGCGGTAACGTCACCAAGCTGCCCGGTTTTGACGAAGGGGCCTGGTGGGTCCAGGATGCAGCGGCCGCCCTTCCGGCCAAATTATTGGGCGAAGTAAGGGGAAAACGGGTCCTCGATCTCTGCGCTGCACCCGGCGGGAAAACCGCTCAACTAGCGGCCATGGGCGCCGACGTCACGGCGCTTGACCGTTCGGGCAAGCGCCTAAGAAGACTAAAAGAGAACCTCGACCGGCTGAAGTTATCGGCCAATGTGGTCGAAGCCGACGCGGCGACCTATGAAACCGATCAACCGTTTGACGCGATCCTGATTGATGCGCCTTGCTCGGCCACCGGCACCATCCGCCGCCATCCCGACGTGGCGCGGCTCAAAGGCCAAAAGGATGTGGACAAGCTCGCCGCCCTGCAAACCCGCATTCTCGACAACGCCCTTTCTCTACTGAAACCCGGCGGGGTCATGGTCTATTGCACCTGCTCGCTGCAAGCCGTCGAAGGACCCGACCAAATTGCCGCTCTTCTTGAAAACAAAGGGGACGAAGTAACCCGGGTCCCCATCAAGCCAGAAGAAGTGGGCGGGATTGAAGAGCTGCTAACCGAACAGGGCGACCTCCGAAGCCTGCCCTATCACTGCAAGGACCTGGGCGGGCTGGACGGCTTTTTCGCCGCCCGGCTGAAAAAAGCGAACTAGGGTATGCCGAAACCGGAACAGCCCTTATCGGTATTGGTCTACGTCGGCCTCGATCTGGTGGGCGACGGGCTGATGAAGCTGCCGTTTATCCGGGCTCTCCGCCAAGCCTATCCGGACGCCCAAATCACCTGGCTGGCGGGCAAAGGCAAGAGCGTCTTTTCTTCCCTTTTGGCCCCCACCGTCGAAGGGCTGATCGACCAAGTCATCGATGAAACGCCGATCGGCAGCCGCTGGACAGAGCTTTTCTCGAAGCCCTTATCCGGTCGCCGGTTCGACCTGATCATCGACACACAGCGCCGTCTGCTGACCACGGCGATCTTAAAACGTATCGATCATGGAACGTTCATCTCCGGGGCCGGAAACTTTCTACTTTCCGATAAAAAACCCACCGGAATTTACCGAAAACCCAAATCCATGGTCGCCGCCCTATTCGACCTGCTTGATCTGGCGACCGGCGCAGAGATCAGGCCGCATGGCGGTCTTGCCATCGATCCCAAATTCGCCGAAGGAGCAAAAAGCCTATTGCCCGATGGCGCAACCTATATCGGCCTTTCGCCCGGTGCGGGCGGCAAGCACAAGTGCTGGCCGCTTGAACATTTTTGTTCATTATCCGAACGCCTTGCCGATAAAGGGCTTATCCCGGTTGTTTTACTGGGCCCCGCCGAGGCGGACTGGGAGAAGGAGGTTCGACGCCTCAGCCCCCGCGCCCTGTTGCCATTGCAGGATGAAAAAGCAGCGCCATTCAACAAATCGCCGCTTTTGACCATCGCCCTGGCAGAGCGCCTCACCGCCGCCGTGGCCAATGATTCCGGCACCGGGCATATGCTGGCCGCCGCCGACGTTCCCCTGGTCTCCCTGTTCGGCCCGACGCCGCCTGAGAAGTTCGCCCCATTCGTCTCGCAGAGCAGGATCATTCGGGCTCAGGCTTTCGGCAGTGAAGAAATGTCGGTTATTCCGGTTGACGGGGTCTTGGAAGCCTTGGAAGATTTGCTCTAACGGTTTACAAATAAGTCTCGTTTCGTCAGGTACTTATCCAGGAGTCGCGGGTGCGGGTTTCGCAAAAAGTTCGGGAGGCGCTGTTCGGAAGCCCGCTCTACCAGATGACTCTGGGTGGCCGGGTGCCCAAAACCGTGCAGGGAACACCGCCCGACCCCTGGCCCGGCAACCCGCAGATTGGCGCGGCCCTCCGCCGTGGCGATTTCGAGCTTCTCGGTCATAGCAACTATCTGGGCGAAATTCCCTGGACCTTCCATGGTCTCGACGAAGACGAAACCGCCGAACTTCACGGATTTGGCTGGTTGCGCCACCTGCGCGAAGTGGGCTCGGAAGAAGCCTCCATTCGGGCCCGCGACCTGGTTTCCTCCTGGATCGCCGTCCACACCCAATGGGCCGACCTGCCCTGGCGACCCGACGTCTTGGGCGAACGACTGACCAATTGGCTGGCCAACTATCAGTTCATCCGGGCGCGCGGCGATGAAAAATTCTGCGACAACTTCATGGCTTCCATGGCCAAGCAGGCCCGCCACCTGACCCGCGCTTACAAGCTGGTCGCCGAAGACAGCAAAGCCTTCGCCGCCATCCGCGGTTTGATCAACAGCGGGCTCTGCCTGGAAACACTTGAAGAAAACTATCCTCTCGGCCTCCAGGCGCTCAACGATGCGCTCATCCATCAAATCCACCCCGACGGCGGTCATTTTCAGCGCAACCCATCGCTTCAATACCGCATCCTCGCCCAACTGATCGAAATTCGCCAAACCCTGCGCGCCGCTCACGAAGAGGTCCCCAAAAGCCTGCAGCAGGCCATTGAGATCATGGCGCCGTTCCTCCGTTCCCTGCGTCATGGAGACGGCCGCCTCTGCCTGTTTAACGACAGCATGGAAGAAGACGAAGCCGCCATCGATCGGGTCATGGCGGCGGCCGAAAGCAACGCCAAGCCGATCAAGAGCGCCGCACAAACCGGTTTTCAACGCATTCGCTCAGGCCGTACGCTGATCTTGGTCGATACGGGAGCGCCGCCCGCCTCCCCTTTCGACGTCAATGCCCATGCCGGAACGTTGGGGTTCGAAATGAGCGTCGGCAAGCGCCGCATGGTGGTCAACTGCGGCGCCCATCCCGACAACGCTACCGACTGGCATCACGCGCTGCGCTCGACGGCAGCCCATTCGGCGCTGGTCGTCGATCATTCGGATTCGGCCCTCTACGACAGCGAAGGCCACATGACGGCGGGACCGAAAACCGTGACCGTCAACCGCAACGAAGAAGAGGGGCACACCCTGGTTGAGCTCAGTCACGACGGCTATCAAAGCCGCTTCGGGCTAATTCACAAACGCGACCTCTATCTATCGCCGGGCGGCAACGATTTTCGCGGGCTCGATCAGTTGGTTGGAGCGGGCGGCAGCGGCTTTGAGATTTGTTTCCACCTCCACCCGGACGTCCAGGCCCTCACCCAGGCCGACGGATCGGGCGTTTTATTGCGCGTTCCGGGCATCAACGGCGGCTGGCGATTCCGCGCAGCTGGCGGGGCCATATCGCTCAAGGAGAGCATTTACCACGGCACCCGCGCGGGCATGCGGCGCACTGAACAGATTGTCATTTCCGGCCGCCTCAACGGTGAAGGGGCGACCATCAAATGGGCTTTTAAGCGGGAAACCAAGGGGTAAACCGTGGAGCTCGCAATTCTTGTCCTTGCGGCTTTCGTCGCAACGCTTATCGGAACGAAGATCGTCCTTACGCGAGCCTTGGCGAAAGCCCAACTGGATCACCCGGACGACCGTTCCAGCCACAAAATCCCGACCCCCCATGGCGGCGGGCTCGCCCTCACCATCGTCCTGATTGCCGCCTGGAGCTACTGGAGCGTCACCGCAAACGCTTTTTCAACTGAATTGGCCGTTTTGCTGGTCGCCATGGCGGGACTGGCCGGGTTGTCCCGTCTTGACGACATCAACCCCCTACCCGCCAAAGTGCGGCTCATTGTCCAGACCCTGGCCGTCATCGCAACGCTTGCCGCCATGCCCCTGGAGAATGGCGTAATCGGATTTCTCCCCGCCCCCCTCGAATGGGCCTTTGTTGGTTTTGGCTGGGTCTGGTTCATCAATCTCTACAACTTTATGGACGGGGTCGACGGCATTACCGGCATTGAAACCCTGACCATCGGCGGTGGCGTCGCTCTACTGGCCCTCGGCGCGGGACTGCTGCAAGGAGTTGTTGGGCCCTTCGCCCTGATCACGGCCGCTGCCGTACTGGGTTTTCTTTGGTGGAACTGGCATCCGGCAAAAATATTCATGGGCGACGTCGGATCGATCCCGCTCGGTTTTACATTGGGCTGGCTGCTCATTCATCTGGCCCAGGCCGGATATTGGGCGGCGGCGCTGATCCTGCCGCTTTACTATCTGGCCGACGCGACGATCACTTTAGCGAGACGTCTGATGCGCGGCGAAAAAGTTTGGCAGGCCCACCGGGAACACTTTTATCAAAAGGCCCATCAGGGCGGGTGGCCCCACAATAAAGTGGTGCTGGCGATCACCCTGGCCAATATCCTTTTGATCGGTCTTGCCTGGGCCTCAACACAGATCACCCCATTGGCCGCTCTAGGAGGGGCCGTTCTTGTGGTCGGCAGCCTATTATCTCTGTTCTCACGAATCGGAAGCGGGGCAAAATAGGATGCGGGAAGGCTTCACAGGAACGGCGGATATGGTATTGTTCGCGCCGGTTTATTTCCCAACGGCTCCAATACACTAGGAAACGGCTGTGGCTCGAAGAATCATGCGCTCACCAAGAGCCTACATTGCCTTTGCCCATGACATCGTCATGGCCGCCGTTTCCTATGTCGTCTCCATGTATTTACGCCTGGGCGACCAGTTGTCGACCATCAATGGCGAGCTTTTAATCTCAAGCGTTCTTTTGTTCAGCGCCATTGCCGGTTTCACCTTTTGGCACCGTCGGCTCTATCAGGGTATCTGGCGCTACGCCTCTTTGAACGACCTGTTCGCCATCACCAAGGCTGTCACTCTGGTTATCTTCGTCTTTGTGGTCCTGATGTTTATCCTGACCCGACTGGAAGACCTGCCCCGCTCACTGCCGTTTATCAACTGGTTCGTTCTGATGGCGTTGCTCGGCGGGCCTCGGGTGGCCTATCGCTGGTTTAAGGATCGACGGCTGGAGTTCAAGCTGGAGCAGTCGGGGCACCGACGCATTCCGGTGCTTTTAGTCGGCGCGGGAGACGAGGCCGAATTATTTATCCGGGCTCTTGCCCGCGATCCGGAGGCCAATTACAAAGTCGTCGGGCTTGTTTCGGCCAACGAAGGGCGGGTCGGGCGCAACATTCAAGGCCATCCGGTGATTGAAACCCTTAAGCACCTACCGGAGGCGATCAAGAGTTTGGCGGAACGTGGCGAGAAGCCGCAACGACTGATTCTGACAAAAGACGATCTCGACGGCGCCGTGGTGCGCACCCTGCTCGAAACAGTCGACTCTCTAGGTCTTTCCATGGCCCGTCTGCCGCGTATAACAGAGCTGAAAAGCGGCCATGCGGATAAACTGGAGGTTCGCCCCATCGACGTCGAGGACTTGCTTGGCAGGCCCCAGGCGGCCCTCGACCGTGAGGCCATGTCGACCCTGATCAAAGACCAGCGGGTCCTGATCACCGGCGCAGGCGGCTCCATCGGCAGCGAACTGGTCCGCCAGATTTCCGATTTCGGCCCCGCCAGCCTCACCTTGGTGGAAAACGGTGAATTCGCCCTTTACAAGATCGACCGGGAGCTTTTCGAGCGTCATCCTGAGCTACCCCGCACCGCTATCATTGCAGACATCCGGGACCGCGAACGACTTTCTCAGGTTTTCGAGGATTACCGGCCCCAACTGGTATTTCACGCGGCGGCCCTAAAGCACGTCCCGTTGGTCGAAGACAACATGGCCGAAGGCATCCTGACCAACGTGGTCGGCACCCGCAACGTGGCCGATCTCTGCATCGAATGGGACGTCCAGACCATGGTTCAGGTCTCGACCGACAAGGTGGTCAACCCGACCAACGTGATGGGGGCGACCAAGCGAATCGCCGAAAAATATTGTCAGGCCCTCGATATCCGTGAAGGAGCCCACGATGGCACCCGCTTCGTCACCGTTCGCTTCGGCAATGTGCTGGGCTCCACCGGCTCCGTGGTGCCGCTGTTCCAAAAACAGCTCGAGGCGGGCGGCCCTTTGACCGTCACCCACCCGGACATGACCCGCTATTTTATGACCATCCGCGAAGCCGTCGAGCTGATTTTGCAAGCCTCGGCCCTGCGCCGCCACGGCCATGCGGAGGAGGGAAAGATTTACGTTCTCGATATGGGCGAACCGGTCAAGATTGTCGATCTTGCTCGGCAAATGATCCGTCTTGCCGGTATGACGCCGGACGAAGATATCGCCATCGAATTTACCGGCATCCGCCCCGGCGAAAAGCTTTATGAAGAGATTTTCCATGGCGCGGAACCGCCCGTTCCCACAGAAGCCGACGGCATCCTGATCGCTTCGCCTCGGCTGGCCGATCACGATGAGCTTTCAGGCACCATCGACGCGCTCAAAATTGCCGCCCAGTCCGGCGACGAGGAAGCGCTCAAGGCCCTGATTTCGGAAGTCGTGCCCGAATACGGCAAGAAGGATTAAAGGAGGACCGCCCGCCTCGTGTCTCTCCAACGCGCCCTCCAGTATATCAACCGAGGCGACTTCAGCGCCGCCGAACCGCAGGCCCGCATCGCCGTTGAACAGGAACCGTTCAACCCCGTCTGCCACGCGGTCCACGGGGCTGCTCTCCTCGAGCTGGGCGACCTGAAGGCCGCCGAAGAACGCTTCAAAGCAGCCCTCGATCTCGGATTGCAGGAACCCCATAAGGCCTGGTTCAACCTGGGCAAAATCTACGCGGAATCCAACCGGGACGCCAAAGCCATCGAGGCCTTTGAGAAAGCACTCGAGATCAAGCCGGACTACGCCGCCGCTCTGATCGATATCGGCAACCCGCTTTTAAGGGAAGGACGGGCGCGGCAAGATATCACCCTTATTGAGAAGGCGATGGAGTGTTACAGGCGGGCGAAAAAGCTCGACCCCAAGTCTCCTCTTTTGCCTTCCGCCCAGCTACGCGCCGCGAAAACCAAGGCCGCATTGCTCCTCGATCGAGACAAAGAGAAAGAAGCCATCCAGGCCTTAAAACAGCCGCTGAAACGGGCGGAAGGGACCGCGCCAAAGCTCAATGTTCGAACATTGAGCCATTTCAGCGAAGGCGAAACCGTCAGGGAGTTCGGCCCCTGCGATGTGCTGCCCGGCGACAAGGAATGGTACGTCGTCACCGAAAATGAGGCCTTCCTTACCGATCTAGCCAATGGTAATCCCGAGGTTAGCCCCCACGTCGTCGCCCTCGGTCAAACAAAAGTTATGCTCAACACGCCGAGACGGGCCGTAAAGCTTGAGCGGGCTTTTCTGCTCGGCGGCAGCGCCAACTATTACCATTGGCTGCTCGACTATTTCCCAAGGCTGCGCCACCTGACCGTTGATTCAGGCCTACCACTGCTGATCAACGGCAATCTGACCAAGTTTCAGCATCAATGCCTGGCGCTGGCGGGCGTTTCGGAAGACCGGCTCGCCAAGGTCCCCATGCCGGGACGGGTCGAGGTGAAAAAGCTCACCGCCCCATTGGCCGCAACACGCAGCATGACGCCTGAGCCGGAAACACTCCCCTGGCTACATGAGATTTTCGGTATTTCTCCCTCGGACAAACCCAAACGACGGCTTTATGTTTCCCGCGCCGACGCCACCCTGCGCCGGGTAGTCAATGAACAAGAGGTGATCGACGTCCTGAAGCCCTTGGGGTTTGAAGTCGTCACACCGGGCATGATGGATGTTATCGAACAAGCCCGAGCCTTTTCCGAAGCCGAAGCCATCGTCGCCCCTCACGGCGCGGCGCTGACAAACCTCGCCTTTGCGCCGAAAGGCTGCAAGGTGATAGAATTCATGGGCGGCCTGCGCCACCGGCAGGGATTTTTCAATTTCCTCGCCGAAACCGCCGGACAGGAATTCCAGCAGCTCCGCTGCGCCCCTCAGGGCACCCCAGAACAGCGCCAGAAAGTCAACGAACAAGACTTCGACATGCTGGTCCCCATTCCTGCGCTGAAAGAGGCGTTAAAGAGTCTCTAGAACCGCTTAAATCCCTAGCTCTTCGGCCCCTTCTTTGCTATACCGCCGCCATTCCATAACCATTTTATTAGGGGCGGATTCACGTTTCAGGCCGAATCACGAAGTGATTCAATCTAAAACGATCCGGCCCTTCTGGCTTTTACGCGCACTCACCGGGGGGACCTCATTATGGCCATTCGCCGCGCATTGATTTCCGTTTCCGATAAAACCGGACTGGTCGAATTCGGCCAATATCTCGCCGATCAGGGCGTCGAAATTCTTTCCACCGGCGGTTCGGCCAAGGCGCTGCGCGATGCGGGCGTGCCGGTAACCGAGGTTTCCGACTATACCGGCTTCCCGGAAATCATGGACGGACGGGTCAAGACCCTGGTGCCGCAAATCCACGGTGGCCTTTTGGGTGTGCGCGGCAACGCCGACCATGAGAAAGCCATGGCGGATAACGGCATCCAGCCCATCGATCTGCTGGCCGTCAACCTCTACCCGTTTGAAGAAACCGTCGCCAAGGGTGCGGACTTCGACACCTGTATCGAAAACATCGACATCGGCGGCCCGGCGCTGATCCGCGCAGCCTCGAAAAACCATAGTGCCGTCACGGTGGTGGTCGACGCGGCCGACTACGCCCTGGTGAAGGAAGAAATGGACGCCAACAACGGCGATACGACCCTTGAGACCCGCAAGAAACTGGCCGGCAAGGCCTATGCGCGGACCGGCGCATACGACGCGGCGATCAGCCAGTGGTTCGCCGCCCAGAACGGCGAAACCTTCCCCGAACGCACGGTCATCGCGGGCGAGCGCAAACAGGTGATGCGCTACGGCGAAAACCCGCACCAGGCGGCCGCCTTCTACACCACCTCGGAAAACCGCCCCGGCGTCGCTTCGGCCACCCAGCATCAGGGCAAGGAACTTTCCTACAACAACCTCAACGACACCGATGCGGCCTTTGAGTTGGTCAGCGAGTTCAAGGACACCGCCTGCGTCATTGTCAAGCACGCCAACCCTTGTGGCGTCGCCTACGGTTCTTCGCTGAAAGAAGCCTATCTGCGGGCTTATTCCTGCGATACCGAAAGCGCCTTCGGCGGCATCGTCGCCTTGAACCAGACGCTCGATGGAGAAACGGCCGAAGAGTTGGCTAAAATCTTCCTCGAAGTGATCATTGCGCCCGATGTGGACGACGATGCGCGCAAGGTGCTCGAAGCCAAGAAGAACCTGCGCCTGCTGACCACCGGCGGCATGCCCGACCCCAACGCCGAGGGCATGACCTTCAAGTCGCTCTCCGGCGGTATTCTGCTTCAGGGCCGCGACAACCGGTTGATTGAAAGCGAACTGAAGGTGGTGACCAAGCGCCAGCCGAGCGCCCAGGAGTTGAAAGACCTTGAATTCGCCTTCACCGTCTGCAAGCACGTTAAGTCCAACGCCATCATTTACTGCAAAGACGGCATGACCGTGGGCGTCGGCGCAGGCCAGATGAGCCGCGTCAACTCAGCCCGCATCGCCGCCTGGAAAGCCCAGGCCGCCGCCGATACGGCGGGTGACAAAGAAAGCTGGGCCAAGGGCTCGGTCGTCGCTTCCGACGCCTTCTTCCCGTTTGCCGACGGCCTGCTGGCTGCGGCGGAAGCGGGCGTTACGGCGGTCATTCAGCCGGGCGGCTCAATCCGCGACGACGAAGTGATCGCCGCCGCCGACGAAGCCGGGCTCGCCATGGTGCTGACCGGCATGCGCCACTTCCGGCACTAAAACAGTCTGAATTTCGAAGAGGCAGGCCGGGGGTTTCCCCGGCCTTTCTTATAGGGCTACTCATATGCTGTAGTCCTCAACCACGCACCTGTTGTCTTTCAGCATCTCGGCGCAGATGTTCCCTTCGATGATATCCTGAAGGCTAACCCCCCAGCGGTTCTGAAACGACGCCATTTCAGGACCCGACAGCCGCGCCCTGATGATTCCGCTATCCTTTTCACGAACCAATATTTTGGGCTCAGCCCGCTCAATCCAAACATCGACAACGTATGTCATCCTGTTCTCTCCCAATTCCGAACAACGGTCGGGCAAATCGTCATCCGGCGCCATATCCACGAGTTCGGGAAAGAGACTATATTAAATGCGAATGATTGTCACTTGCATTATTCATATGGCTGGAAACAAAGCTTCTTTCTAAGGCGAATTGAGCTAAGCTCCCAATCATGTTGGAGCTTACCGTTCTTGTTTTGGCTGCCGCGATCAGCATGTTTTACCGTGGACTGATCGCCGTGATCGCGCCCGAATTGTCGACCGATCTGGGTTTAAGCGAATCGGACCTGGGCACGCTCGCCTCGTTGTTCTTCATCGGGTTCGCCGCCGCACAGCCGCCGGTCGGCATGGCGCTCGACCGGCTCGGCCCTCGGTTGACCATCGTTTTATTCATGGGAGCCGCCGTTCTGGGCACCGGGCTTTTCGCCGCCGCGCCAACGCCCTTTGCCGCCTATACGGGCCAAGCCCTCATCGGCATCGGCTGCGCACCGATCATGACCGGCGCCATGGTGGTCGTCGGGCGACGCTTTGCGCCCGCCCGCTTCGCCTTCATGGTTTCCGTGGTTCTGACACTGGCCAACTTGGGCGATCTCGCCAGCACCGCGCCCTTTGCCTGGCTCAGCGAAGCGTTGGGTTGGCGCAGCGCGCTCTGGACCATCTTAGGGCTAACGACTCTATCCGCCGTTCTCTGCCTGCTGTTTCTCGGCCGGGACCGCCAAGCCGAGGGAACCCATCCTGAATCCCTGACCGAATTGTCGCTCGGCATGGTCAGAGTGATCGGCATCAGAGGGCTCTGGCCGATCCTGCCGCTGGTGCTCACCGGCTATGGGGCGATGATGACCCTGCGCGGCCTCTGGGCCGGGCCCTATCTGGCCGAAACCTTCAGCCTTGATCCGGCGGCGCGCGGTACGGTGCTGCTCGCCATGTCCATCGCCATGACGGCGGGAATGTTCATTTACGGGGCCATCGACCGGGCCTTGGGAAAACGCAAAGGACTGGTCGGCGGCGGCACGGCTCTGGTGGGGCTGGCTTGCCTTGGGCTTGCGCTCTTTCCGACCCATTCCCTGGCCCTGGCCGCCATCCTGCTCACCGCGGTCGGTCTGTTCGGTTACACCTACGCCGTTATGATGGCTCATTGCCGCGCCTTCATTCCCGTTCAAGCCATGGGACGGGGCATTGCCTTTCTCACCCTGGTCGGCTTTTTCGGGGTCGGCTTGTTGCAATGGGCGACCGGCCTGATCATGGAAACCACCGGCTCCTACCCTCTGCTGTTCGGCGCCCTGGCGCTCACCCTGGCAGCCGCCGTGCTCGCCTACGCCTTCAGCCGCGAAGGGCCTGAGCCTCGGTCTTGACGGTTTCGACCAGCCAACTGACCACGGCCTCGGCGCGGGCGGTACGGCGCATTTCTTTGTGGGATAGCAACCACATCTCGCGATGGACGAGCGGCTCAAGCCCGCTCAAGCGGACCAGACCCTCCGACATGTCTCCGAAATAGCAAGGCAACATGCCGATACCTAAACCCTCAAGCAGGGCGGCCCGGTAAGCCCGTCCGGCGCTGATCCGCAGCGGCACGTTCTTGGGCCCGACCGTCTCGCCAACCCGCTGGTTTTCCGGCAGGGCATCCTGGCCGCCATCGTAGAGAATCCAGGGCGCTTCCTTTAAATCACAGCCCTCAAAGTCATGGGTCCCATAGACCGCAAACCCCACATCGGCCAGCTTGCGGGCCATGACGTCACCGCTTCGCGGCCTCGCCAGACGAACGGCCAGATCGGCCTCGCGGCGCGCCAGATTGAGATTGTCGTTCCCGGCGATCAATTCCAGCGCAATGCCGGGAAAGGTGGCGCGGAAAACGGCCAGACGGGGCACCAGAAAGTCGGCCAAGAACATATCGACAGCGGTCAGGCGGACCAAACCCTCCAGGGCTCCGTCTCTATCGGTCACGGCGTTTTCCAGATCGAGAACGGCGCGCTCCACCGTCTCGGCCCGCTCCAGCGCCGCCAAGCCATCCTCGGTCGGCTTGAAGCGGCCCCTGATCCGGTCGAACAGGCGCACACCCAAGGCCTCTTCGGCCGCCGCCAACCGCCGCGCCGCCGTGGTCTGGTTGACGCCGAGAGATTGAGCGGCGGCGGTCAGCGTCCCCTCGCGCCAGACCGCCAACAGATAGCGGATATCGTCCCAGTTCAGGTTCATCTCTGCATTTTTGCAGACAAGCCCGGCAGAGAACAGCATTTCTTCTGCATTTGCGCCGTGGGAGATTGTCTTCAACGCAAGAACGGAGAACCGAAAATGTCTCAGCCCAAAACCCTGCTCCAAATGGCCGGAGCCGATCTCACGCCCGCCGCTTTATCGGACGCCGTAGTGGTCACCATCGACCAGCAGAACGAATACCTTTCCGGCATGCTCCCCCTGCCCGGCATCGAAGCGGCGCTGCTTGAAGGGGCCAAAGTTTTGGAACGCGCCCGCGCCGCCGGTGCGCCGATCATCCATGTGGTCCACAAGGGCGGCAAGGGCGGCCCCTTCGATCTGGAAGGCCCCGGCGGACAACTGGCCGACACCGTCGCCGCTCAGGACGGAGAACCTCTGGTCGCCAAGCCGTTGCCCAACGCCTTCGTCCAGACGACGCTGAAGGACGAGATCGACAAGACCGGCCGCAAAAAACTGATCGTCACCGGCTTCATGACCCATATGTGCGTTAGTTCGACCGTGCGCGCCGCGCTCGATCTGGGGTATTCGACAACCGTCGTCGCCAATGCCTGCGCCACCCGCCCCCTGCCGACCCATGATGGCGGGGTTATCGAAGCCGAAGCGCTCCACAAAGCCGCCCTCGCCGGGCTGGGCGACCGTTTCGCCGTCATCATCGACAAGGCGGATAAGCTCGGAGATTAGCCCCGCTCTTCAGGGATAGCGTAAAGAATGGTTTCATACCCTTGGCTACTATAGTGGCCAACATGAAACCGATAGTTTTCCAGCCGATCCATGAGAAATTTCGGGATATCCCAGAAATGGGAAATCTTATGATAAATGGAAATCGCCATTTGAGGCCGGAACCGATTGGCCAAGTCGGGCAAGCTAGGAACAACCGTTTCCTCATCGCCTTCAAGATCAAGTTTGATAAAATCGATTTTCTCTAGATTGCGGCTTTTTACGTAGCCTTCCAAAGAAAGGGCGGGGAAAAACTTCAGTTTATCGGTTAATCCGTCCCCCTTTTCAAACCGCGAGCTCATTTGCCCATCATCGCAAACCGCCAATTCCTTCCGGCCAGGCTTGTCCGACAAGGCGAAAGCGCATTCCTGAGATTGATCACCCCAGCTGCTGAGCCACCGCCCCGCATAATCCGAAAGGCATTTGTATCCACCAGGATCGATATTATGGAGGGATGTATCTGGGCCGCCTAAGGCTAGAAAAAGGGGGATTTCCGCCCCCTCATGAACCCCGCCATTGATAATCACGTCTCCATCGGAGAACCGAACATGATCGGTATATTGCGGGCAATCAAATAACCGTTGGTGATAGTGTTGTCGCAGCTCTTCAAATCCGCCGAATAAGACGGTTTCAAAACACCTCCGGCTTTCCGTATCGGCCAGATTTCGACATACCCATTCTATCCTTTGCTCCAGCGCGGCAGATGCTTTGTTCATCTGTAGACCGGGAAAATGCAACTCCGCGCCAAACATTGTTCCCTCTGCGCAGACCGGCAACGGCAAAGCTTCAGCCAGAGCCTTCTTGAGGCCGGGTCCCTCTACCGCTCTTTTGGACCATTCCCACCATCCCCAGGGATCGCCTACGGGAACGGGCAGGATGGAGGCGGAATCAACCTTGCACTCCGGCTCCGTCGTAACAAGCAGGTCGCCCGGCATAACCGTTCCGTCAAACGCCTGGATATCGGCCTTTGGTTTCAGCGCGCGCAGAACCGTTAGCAAATGGCCGCGCATATCCTCCGAAACATCAACCCGGATACAGCCCTCATTGGGCAGGTGGGCCGGTGTAATGATCGTATCCAATCTATGCTTCTCCCGCTTCCTGGGGCTCCGGCACCTTGAGCAGCAGCAATCCGCCAATGACAAAAAAGCCGAGAATCGTCGCCATACCGGCTTTTTGGCTGGTGAACAGATCGGTCGCCAGCGCCAGAACGGCGGGGCCGAGAAAAGCCGTCGCCTTGCCTGAGAAGGCGTAGAGCCCGAACATTTCGGTGGTCAGCTCCTTCGGCGCAAGGCGCGCCATATAGGAACGGCTGGCCGATTGGGCCGGACCGACAAAGATGCCCAGAGGCAGGCCGAAAACCCAAAACAGCGTCTTGCTTTCAATCAGCAACAGGGCGACGGACAGGAAAATCAGGCCGACCAGAGCGATGATCACGGTCTTCTTGGGCCCAAGCCGGTCATCAATCCAGCCAAAAGCGAAGGCGCCGACCCCCGAAGTCACATTAATTGCAATGCCGAACAGAATAAGGTCGGTAAACGAAAACCCGAAGGTCCCCGCCGCATAAATACCCCCGAAGGCGAACAGGGTGTTGAGCCCGTCCGTATAGAGCATGCGGGCGATTAAAAACCAAAAAACATCGCGGTAGTCCCGCACCTTCTTGAGTGTGCCAATCAGCGTCGTCACACCCTCACGGGCCGCCCGGCCCAGGGGGAGGGCCGATCTTGTCCGGTCGGGGGTCATAAGGAATAGTGGTATGGAGAACAGAACAAGCCAAAGCGCCACCATCACCGGGGTGGCGCGCAGATGCTCGGCCCCTTCCTTGGAAAGGCCGAACCACGGCGTTTCGGCCTGAACGAAGCCGACGAGACAAACCGCCAGGGCGGCCAGCCCGCCGAAATAGCCAAGCCCCCACCCCCAGCCGGAAACCCTTCCGATCTTATGGCGCGGCGCGATATCGGGCAGCATGGCGTTATAGAACACCATCGCCGATTCGAAGCCGTAGTTGGCGATGGCGGCAAGCGTCAGAGCCAGGGTGACATAAGCCGCCTCGGGCTTGATCTGCCAGAGAAACACCGTGGTTGCGGCGCAGAGTAACGTAAACAGCAGAAGCCAGGGCTTACGCCGCCCGGTCTTATCGGCAATCGAGCCGAAAATCGGAGCGGTCAGGGCAATCGCCAGTCCCGACAGGCTCATGGCATAGCCCCAGAGAGACGTGCCGGTCACTTCATCGGGCGCGACAGCCTTGGTGAAATAGGCCGAAAAAACGAAGGTGATGACCACCGTGGTAAAAGGCGAGTTGGCCCAGTCGTAAAGACACCAGGCGAAGATGCCTTTTCGCTCCGCCTTTTGATCGGCCATCGCCCTTTAGTCCTCAGTCAAGGTGCGCAAATGGCGACTGGCGACGGTGAGCATGGAGAAATCCATCGTATCGCTGCCGCGCATTTCACCGATCAACTGGTCGGCCCGTTCAACCCGGATCGGATGGACCTCGGTCCATTGGCCGATAGCTTCATCGAGGTTCTTGATCTTGGTCGATATCCCCAAAACCGAACGGGTCAGATGCGCCTGATGACGGTAGAGATCGTCAATCAAGGCCGTCGTCGCCAGTTTCTGCCAGTGGTTTTCAAACGCCAAGCGCTCGGCGGAACCGCGCATCCAACCCAGGCTGAACCGGGAGCCGACGGCGAAATAAAGCCGCGCCACCTCGGGAACCTTGAGCTTGAAGTCGCCGGCGACACGGACGATATCGCAAGCGGGCGCAAGCAGGATCAGCCCACCGACCTGGCGCGCCAAATCTTCAGGTACGCCCGCATCGATAAACGGCCGGGCCCGGTCTGCAAGATCATTTCGCGCCGTATCCGAGAGAATCTCATCCATGCTCGAAGCCAGTTCGCCAATACCCCTCATGTAAGCGCTGATATTGGCCCCGATATCGAGCGGCGGCTCGACATTGCGCAGAAACCAGAGGGTCGCGCGCTCAATCAGCTGGTTGACCACATGGAGCATGCCAATCTGGGCAGAAGCCGGAACTTGGTTATCGAGCGCCTCAATGGCCTCCCATACCGCGCGAAGACCGAAAGCATCCTGGACGATCAGGAAAGCGCGCGCGATCTCCGGCGAGGCCATGCCCGTTTCATCCATAATCTGCAAGGGGAAGGTGCCGCCCAAACGATTGACCAGGGCGTTGGTCACATGGGTGGCGACGATCTCCCTACGGAGCCTGTGATCCTTGATTTCCGCCTTATATTTCTTACGAATCGGACCGGGGAAGTAATTCACCAAGTCTTCAAACAGGAAAGGATCATCCGGCAGGTCGGAGGCCAGCAACTCGTCATAGAGCCAGATCTTGCTGTAGGGAATGAGCACGGAGATTTCCGGCCGGGTCATACCGGTTTTGGCCGCTATGCGCTCTTTGAGCTCTTCATCATCCGGCAGAAACTCCACCGCCCGATCAAGACGGCCCTCGCGCTCGAGGCGACGGATCAACCTGATCTGATGATCGAGCAGGTCCGGGCTCCGGCCGCAGACCATGGAAATCGCCTGGGTCTGAAGGTAATTGTCGCGCAGCACCAACTCGCCCACTTCGTCGGTCATATCGGCCAGCAGTTTATTGCGCTGCTTGCCCGTCATGTCGCCCGCGGCCACCACCGCATCGAGCAAAATCTTGATATTGACCTCATGATCCGAACAGTCGACGCCGGCCGAGTTGTCGATAAAGTCGGCATTGAGCATTCCGCCGTTTTTGGCGAACTCGATACGGCCCAACTGGGTCACCCCCAGATTGGCCCCTTCGCCAATCACCTTGGCCCCAACCTCATAGGCGTCAATGCGCAACAAATCGTTCGAGCGGTCACCGGCCTCGGCGTGGGTTTCGTCGCTGGCTTTTATATAAGTCCCAATTCCGCCAAACCACAGAAGTTCGGCCTGGGTTTTAAGCAATGCCTGAATCAATTCGTTGGGCGGCAAAGAGGCGGCTTTGGAGCCGATCATTTTCTGAATCTCCGGGGTCAGCTTGATCGTCTTGGCGCTCCGCTCGAACACCCCGCCGCCCTTGGAAATCAGTTCCGTATTGTACTGCTCCCATCCCTTGACCCCGTCGAACAGCCGTTGACGCTCTTTAAAGCTCCTAGCCGGGTCGGGCTCGGGGTCGATGAAGACATGCAGATGGTTAAACGCGGCGATCAACTTGATTTGCTTGGACAGCAGCATGCCATTGCCGAAGACGTCGCCCCCCATATCGCCGACGCCGATCACCGTAAAGGGATCGCTCTGAATATCTTTACCAATCTCGCGGAAATGGCGCTTGACCGATTCCCACGCCCCGCGCGCGGTAATGCCCATACCCTTATGGTCGTAGCCCACCGAACCGCCCGAGGCGAAGGCATCGCCCAGCCAATGGCCGTATTCAGCCGAAATGGCGTTGGCGATATCGGAGAACGTCGCGGTCCCCTTATCGGCGGCGACCACCAGATAGGGGTCGTCGTTATCATGGCGCAGCACATTCTTGGGCGGAACGATGCGGCCTTTGACAATATTGTCGGTGAGATCGAGCAGACCCTTGATGAAGATCCGGTAACACTCGATCCCTTCTTTCAACAGCGCCTCGCGATCCCCTGTCGCGGGCGGCTGTTTGACAACAAAGCCGCCCTTGGAGCCGACCGGCACGATAACTGAGTTTTTGACCTGCTGGGCCTTGACCAAACCGAGGATTTCGGTGCGGAAGTCTTCGCGACGATCCGACCAACGCAAGCCGCCGCGAGCCACCTTGCCGCCGCGAAGATGCACCCCTTCCACCCGTGGCGAATAAACGAAAATTTCTCGCCAGGGGCGCGGCAAAGGCAGGTCGTCGAGATGTTTGCTGTCGAACTTGAAGGACAGATAAGACTTGGGTTTACCCACTTCATCGACCTGAAAATAGCTGGTCCTGAGCGTACAGCGGATCAGATTGACATAGCGCCGTAAAATCCGGTCGTCATCGGCATTCGAGACGGCGTCGAGACTTTGGAGAATTTCATATTCCATCTTCTCCAGTTCGGCCTGAGCGGCAATCCGCCCGTCAATATCGAAGCGCCGGATGAAAAATGCGGCGATGGAGCGCACAATGGAGGGGTGGCGGACCAGGGCCTCCTCAATATAGTTCTGCGAGAAGGTAAAGGCCGCCTGACGCAGGTATTTGGCGTAGGCCCTGAAAACCACGACTTCACGCCAGTTCAATCCGGCGGTCAGAACAAGCCTGTTGAACCCGTCATTTTCCATCTCGCGATTCCAGACGCGCATAAAGGTGTTCTGGAACTTCTGACGAATGGCGCTTAAATCCACCTCCGACCCATCGCCGGTTTCAAGACCGAAGTCATGGATCATCACCAAATCTTGCTTACCGTTGCCTGGCCGGATGGCGTAGGGCAGCTCATCCATCACCTTGAGCCCCATGTTTTCAAGCATGGGCAAAACGTCGGAAAGCGGGATGGAATGCTCGGGGTGGTAAATTTTGAACCGCACCTGGTTGTCGGTGGCCTCGATGGGACGATAAAGATTCATCCCCAGGCCGCCCTCGTTGATCACCTCCTCAAGGTGCTCGACGTCAACCACCGCGGTGGCGACGGCGAAACGTTCGCGATATCCGGCAGGGAAGGCCCGCTTGTAGCGCCGATAAAGTTTTTGTCCGCGCTCCTCACCCTTGGAAGCGGCTACCGTCTCAGCCAACATATCCGACCAGGACCGCGTCGCCTCGGCAATCTGCTCTTCAACATCTGAAATATCGTATTCGGATACGATTCCCGGCGTCGTCGCAACGATGATATGAAGCCGCGCCAAAGGTGAATCCGAAATAGTCGTATAGTAGTCCGCCGCATGGCCCGAAAAGGCGTTTTCCAGGACTCCCTGAATTTTGCGCCGCAGGTCGGTGGTGTAGCGATCACGCGGAATATAGACGAGGCAGGAGAAAAACCGCCCGAAATCGTCTTCACGGACGAAGAGCGCCGTATGCTGGCGATCTTGCAAATGGACGATCCCCATGGAAATCCGCAAAAGATCGTCCTCGGAAATCTGGAACAGCTCATCGCGTGGATAGGTTTCGAGAATATTGACCAGCGCCTTGCCCGCATGCCCCCTGGGCGGCAGGCCCGAACGTTCAATCACCCCTTCCACCTTGCGCCTCAACAACGGAATATCCCGTGGGCTATGGCTGTAGGCCACCGAGGTAAATAACCCGACGAACAGACGCACGCCGATCACCTTCCCCTTGGCATTGAACTTTTTAATGCCGATGGCGTCCATATGGACGGGGCGGTGAATGGTCGAGCGACGGTCGGCCTTGGCGACCATCAGCAGATGCGGCCCGGCGACCATACCCCGCACCTCGGCAGGCATCCCCTCCAGGTGACGCAGCTCGTCGAAGACCAGCACGTCGGTCGAGCGCAAAATGCCGAGCCCGGTTTCCGGGTTGATCGTGACCTTGGGTTTTTGGATGCTGCCGGAAATGTCGTAATCGCGGTAACCGAGCAGGGTAAAGTGATCGTCATGCACCCAACGCAGAAACGCCCGCGCCTCGACCAACTCGTCCTTGGCCAATTTCGGGGGGTCTTGCTTAATCTCTTCAATGATCTCTTTTAAGCGATCCTTGATCGGCAGCCAGTCTTCAACGGCCGCCCTGACATCGGCCAAAACCTTTTCGATGGCGCTTTTGATTTCATTCAAGCGCCGCTCACCGGACTGGGCGGTGATTTGGAAGTGGATATAGGATTCAGGGATCGTCCGATCGACATCGGAGGCCCATTCGCAAGTCAGCGAGCGCTCACCCCCGCCATCACGCACCACCTTAAGAACCGGATGAATAATCAAATGGGTCATTAGGTCCAAAGGGCGCAGGGCGGCTGTAATCGAATCGACCAAGAACGGCATGTCGTTCTGAACCACCTCGACAACCGTATGGTCGGACTTCCAGCCGTGCTCTTCGATATCGGGATTGTAGACCCGGATCATCGGTAGGTCTTTGGGCCTTTTATGAACGAACTTCCAGAGGGAAACCGCCATGCCGAACAGCATCTCCGGGTCGGCGGACAGAATGTCGTCGGGAGCGACGCCATGGAAAAACTCACGGATAAACCGGGTGGCGTCTTCGGCGTTTTGAGAACTTAGCCGATTGGCCGCAATCTTCATGACTTTATGGATGTGATCGCTTTTCAGGCGTTCCGGATTGGTATGCATGAATTTCCCCTGTCTTTTTGCCCTGCTCGTTCCCGCCCATTCAGCCCACGGAATTTTTAAGATTTTGCCAATGCGCCGACAAAGAATTTTCGTTAGTCTGACCGGCAGAGGGTCCGGTTTTTCTTTTGCTTGAAAACCGATTTTGAAAAAGGATAGCAGATAATGGAAAAAAATGCGCCTTTTCAGATAGATGGAACAGGATCGGCAACGGCTGGAGGCAGCAGCATTTTAACTGCGCTGCCCGAGGGAATTGTCGATAACCTGAATGACGAACAAAAAGACGCCCTGGCGAAAACCCTGGGCAAGCGGGCCTGGGGTTCCCATCCGCTCAATGTCAGGCTCAGTTTTCCTTTTTTCGGCACTCGGTATTATCTCGCCATGGTCGGTGGACAAGAGCGTCGTTCAGAGGGCCGCATTGAAGAAGAACGCAACCATCACCCGCTCAGCACCGCAGCCCATATTTTTTTCGGCATGGGCCTCTTAACCCTTTTCGGCTTCGCAGCCATCATCACCATGGTTCTGCAAAGCGCCCTGAGCGAGTATTAGGGTCAGGCCGTAAAATCTACTGTTGTTTGGCCGGGGGAGCTGTGACGTCTTTGGCCTGTGCCTGTCGGCCTTCCTGATACTTTTTGAAATACCCCAATAAGCGCGGCACATCGGGATTGAGCACGTCCCACAGGGCGAGGCGCTTGGGCATGGTTTTGCGCATATAGATTTTGAAGTCCGAACAATGGATGCGTTCGAGCTCTTGTCGGAACTGGACCATTTCCCGTGATTTTTTGTTCATACCAAGCCTTTGATAGGCCAGCTCCTCATAAAGCCAAGCCTCGCATTCCGTGTCGAGTTGGCGCGACGCGAGAATGCGCCCCTCCAGGCGCTGAATGCCATGGCCGACCAATTCATGCACCAGTACGGCGGCAAGTTCTTTAACCGGCCACTTAATACCGTGACGACCGACAACCGTTAAGAAAATCCGCTTTTGCGGGTCCTCACTCTCGGGATCGTAAAAATTGGGAAAGTAAGAAGCGGCGACGATTTTGTCCAAGGTCCGTTTGGGATAGTTGGGATCGTAGAAAATCACCACCTGTCCGGCCTGCCGGAGGCGCGCAATCTGCTTCATACTGAAAGGCGATTTCTCGGCGATCAGGCCGAAAGCCTGCTTGAGTTTAGCCAGTCCCTGCTCTTGACCCATCAACGAAACGTCGAACTTTCCATCGGGTTTTGGCGGCACGGAAACCAACGCCACGCCGCCGACATTTTCCTCGATAGGATCAGCCGCCAGGGCTCCACCCGTCGATAGGGCGCTAGCGAGGGCAGCGAACAAGACTATCCAGCTTTTAACGGTGTGCATGCGTGACCATAACACAACCGAAGCGTCATGAAGACCCTTATTCAGCAACCCTTTCCAGGTAATCCGATACGGCGTCGCTCAAAGCTTTCTGATACGTAATATCTTCCGCATCCACATGGGCCTTAAGACGTCCAAAAGCCTCGATAGACAAACGGACGGTCATTTGACGTCTGGACCTCATGGGCTGGGTTTCAGCCTCTTCCCCCACCGCCTGTTGAAATCGAGGCGCCCCGGAAGACTCGCCGCCAAACAGTTTTCGAGGTCGATCCGCTTTCACACAATCCACCTGGGGTGTTGACAAAAGCCGCATGGACCGCCTGCGTACGGGGGTGATCAAATTGACCAGATCGGTCGGCGCGATCATTGAGTCCTCGAGCGGTGCATCGCCATGACGCTGGTCGGTATCGGCGTATCCCGAAATACCACCGTCTTCATCGAGCCAAGAGGCCGGCCCCTTCCGCCGAGCGGCTGGGAGGGCCTCCCCCTTGCGAGCCAACAATTCACTTAAGTCCCCGGCTCTCAGCGCCGTCATGACCCAGTCCTCCCGGCAGCCATATCCTGCTGGGTTTCAGGCGCGCGCCGTCCGAATAGCCGGGCTGGAGAGGCGTTGAAGCGCCGCTCCAATTCACTAGCCGGTCCCCGATGCTCCGAAACGGGCGGATGGGTCCGCTGCAGGACCAGCAGCTTATCGAGCCGCACCGCCAGATAGCTCCACAGCTCTTCAATCTCGCTGGCCGAACGCCCCGGTTTCGTCGCCTCGATCACCGTCCCGCCATTGATCATGCTGGTGGCGAAATCTGTGCGGTGATGAACGGTCACCGGAGCAACCGTGCCATACTGAGACAGCGCCACGGCCACCGCCGAGGTCATGCGGGCCCGCGGATTGGCTCCGTTGACGGCGAAGACCATGGGCTTGTCCTGAGCCTCGATGATATCGAGCGTCGAGCCCACGGCGCGCAAATCATGGGGGCTGGGCCGGGTCGGCACAATCACTAGGTCCGCATGCTGCACGGTCGCCGCCAGAGCCGAGGTAATGGCGGGCGGCGTATCGATGAAAACGAGGCGCACACCGGCGGCCCGCAGATTGGCGATGTCGCGCTCCAAAGTGCGAATTTCGGTTTTAACGAAAGCAGGAGTTTCGGCCGTTCTGGCGTTCCACCAACCGGCGAGGCTTCCCTGCGGATCGGTATCGATCAGGGCGACCGGACCGGCGTTCATTTTTTCAGCCTGAACCGCCAGGTGTCCGCAAAGGGTGGTTTTTCCCGAGCCGCCTTTTTGCGAGGAAACCACGACCACCTGCATGGGCTTGGGACCGGTCTCGGCGGTTGGGCCATCGGATGAAGACAGGCGGTTGACGGCAGCCTGAAACGGGCCGGGAATACTTGAAGACATGGAAAAAGCGCCTCCTAACCTAAGGAAAGCGCCGAACGCCGCACCGATGCCATTTTTAAAGAACCCTTCGCCAACCTCCGACAATCGGCGTCCGGCTCATTTTCGGTGCTGGAATCATTTTAGACGCCTCACGCCCAAAAGCTGTGACCGGCGTCACCTTCGCCTGAAAAGGCTAGTGAAAACGAAAAAGGCCCGGCCTTTTTAAAAGACCGAGCCTCTTAGAAACTGGAGCGGGCGAAGAGATTCGAACCCTCGACCCCAACCTTGGCAAGGTTGTGCTCTACCACTGAGCTACGCCCGCATAAACATCGCCTAACGCGATGCGGGGCGGATAATACCTATTGGCGGAGACATTGCAAGACCCTTTTTCACGGTTTTTCACGAAACCGTCTTTTTCGCTCCGATTCGCCCCGCCCTCTTGCATGTTTCGGCTAAACCGTCCATTTAAGGAACCCTGGAAAGACCGAAAAACGGATAGGCACAGATGGCTTTGATACTCGACGGCGACGCTTCGGCGTCCATCGCTCCTCCAGCGGACCTGATCAAGGATTCCGATACCAAGAATTTCGCCGAGGACGTCATCGCGGCGTCGGCGGAAGTTCCGGTGATCGTCGACTTCTGGGCCACCTGGTGCGGACCCTGCAAAACCCTCGGCCCGATGCTTGAGAAAGTGGTCAAGTCGGCGGGCGGTAAGGTCAAGATGGTCAAGATCGATGTCGACGCCAACCAGCAGCTCGCCGCCCAGATGCAAATCCAGTCCGTTCCGGCCGTTTACGCCTTCAAGGATGGTCGTCCGGTCGACGGCTTTACCGGCGCGCAGCCCGAAAGCCAGATCCGCGCTTTTGTCGACCGGCTGACGGCCGATCAACCCGCCTCGCCGATTGAGCAGGCGCTCGAACATGCAGAACAGTTGATTGAAGCGGGCCAAGCCCAGGAAGCCGGGGCGCTTTACAACCAAATTCTACAACAAGACCCGGGGAGCATTCCCGCCTACGCAGGCCTGATCAAATGCTGTGTGGCGCTCGAAGACCTGGACGGCGCGCGTCAGATCGCCGATTCCCTACCGGCCGAGCTTAAGAACAAACCGGAGATCACCAGCGCGCTGGCCACCCTCGACATGGCCGGACAAGGCGGCGGAAGCGACGATCTGGCCGAACTGGAAGCCAAGGTTGAAGCCAACCCTGACGATCATCAGGCCCGTTTCGATCTCGCCAATGCCTATTATGGGGCAAACAAGAAGGCCGAAGCCGCCGAAGCGCTGTTGGAGATTATCCGCCGCGAACGCGACTGGAACGAGGATGCGGCGCGGACCCAGCTGCTCAAGTTTTTTGAAATCTTCGGCCATACGGACCCTGTCACCATGGACGCCCGGCGAAAGCTATCGTCGATGTTGTTCTCTTAAAGCAACGGAACCGATGGCTTGACCGACGACCAGCCCTTTACCACCGTCTTACCCATCTTTCCCTTAAGCGGGGCGCTGCTGCTGCCCGCAGCCGAGTTGCCGCTTTATATTTTTGAGCCCCGTTATCGGGCGATGATAAAGGATGCGCTGGAAGGCAAAGGGATGATCGGCATGGTGCAGCCGGTGGAAACCACCGCCAATGCCACACCGGACGACGCCCGGTTGTTTCAGGTGGGCTGCGCAGGCGAAATCGCCCATTGGGAGCGCGCGCCCGATGGCACCTATAAAATCGTTCTGTCGGGTATGTCGCGTTTTCGCATTGCCGAAGAACTCGACATGATCTCAGGTTACCGTCGCGTCCGGGCTGATTTCACCGATTTCGCCGACGACCTCAATCAATTGGGCAAGCCGATGGAAGACGAACCGGCCGGTGACCGGCGGCGGCTCGATGAGGCGCTTGACGCCTATCTCAACGCCAATGGCATCGAGGTCGACATGGGCGATACCATCGACATGCCCGACGCCATGCTGGTCAACGCCCTCGCCATGACCTGCCCGCTGGAGCCACGCGAAAAGCAGGCGCTGCTGGAAGCGCCAACCCTTTTGGCGCGGGCCGAATTGATGATCGCCCTTTTGGAGATGGGCGCTATTGAAGGCGAAGGCTTGACCTCGAACCGAACGCAATAGAAACAGATGAAGATTGAATTAGCCAAGGATACGATCCCATGCAGGAAGTAGACCCAAAACTGCTCGACATTCTGGTTTGTCCCGTCACCAAGGAGCCCTTGCGCTACGATGCGGAAAAGCAGGAACTGATCAGCGAAAAGGCCGCTCTGGCTTTTCCCATCCGAGACGGCATTCCGGTCATGCTGGTCGATGAGGCCCGCGAACTCGACGGAGGAGCGTAAAGATGAGTGGTTTTAGCGGCTCCCCCAAACCCACTGAAATCAAGGTGAAGAAAGAAGAGAAGGTGCTGATCGTCACCTTCGATGACGGCAAAACCTTCACTCTACCGGCCGAGCTGTTAAGGGTCGAAAGCCCATCGGCCGAAGTTCAGGGCCATAGCCCGGCGGAAAAGAAGGTGGTCGCCGGACGCCGCCATGTAGGGGTTATGGGCGTCGAACCGGTTGGCAATTACGCGGTGAAAATCAAATTCGACGACCTGCACGATTCTGGGATTTACTCCTGGGAGCTGCTCTATGATTTCGGCGAACGTCAGGAAGAGATATGGAATCAGTACCTGGCCGACCTGGAAGCTAAGGGGCTGAGCCGAGACCCCTGATGAATGCTTAATATTTAAGCAGAACAAAATAAAAGGTTAAAATATGGGCAGTCTGGGGTTGATCTTTGGGCTGCCTTTTTGCGTCTGATCTAATCATAATGCATTGAATTAAATATATAATTCTGCAGAACCAAAAACTTGGCATCCTTCTTGTAATTCCTTTTTGCACTGCGGCAGGGCAGCCCCCACCGCATTGGCCGGTTTCGACGCGAGGCATCGTTTCAAACAGATGTTTCGAGGGGGATCGGGACCGAAGGTAACAAAAAGGAGTAATCGACCCATGAAAATGATCATGGCCGTCATCAAGCCCTACAAACTGGACGATGTCCGCGAGTCCTTGACCGCCATCGGCATCCAAGGGATTACCGCTTCCGAAGTTAAGGGTTTCGGCCGTCAAAAGGGACAAACCGAAATTTACCGCGGCGCTGAATATGTCGTGAATTTCCTCCCGAAAGTCAAAATCGAAGCCGTTGTGCCCGACGAAATGGTCGAGCAGGCGGTGGAAGCCATCAAGGGCACGGCCCAGACCGGCAAGATCGGCGATGGCAAAATCTTCGTTTACGACGTCGAAAGCGCCATCCGTATCCGGACCGGCGAAACCGACGGCGACGCGCTTTAGGAGGCCGCACCCATGAATTTCCGTAAATTTATCCTCCCCTCAATCCTTGGCGCGGTTCTGACTGTCGCCGCCATCGAGCCGGCCTTGGCCGAAGACGCCAAGACCACTGAAACCCAGTTCATCCTCAACACCATGAACTTCCTGTTCTGCGGTGCGCTGGTCATGTTTATGGCCGCCGGTTTCGCCATGCTTGAATCCGGCCTGGTGCGCTCCAAGAACACCGCCACCATCTGCTTGAAGAATATCGCCCTCTACTCGGTCGCCGGCCTTATGTATTACGTGGTCGGCTATAACCTGATGTATGCGGGCGTCGATGGCGGCTTCATGGGCTCGTTCGCCATTTGGGGTCCCGACGATGCAGCGGCCGCCGGTGGCGATTATTCGGGCAACTACGCCACGGCTTCCGACTGGTTCTTCCAGATGGTCTTCGTCGCCACCGCGGCTTCGGTCGTCTCCGGCGCACTGGCCGAACGGATCAAGCTTTGGCCGTTCCTCATCTTCGTCGTCTTCCTGACTGGGTTCATCTACCCGATCCAGGGTTCCTGGCAGTGGGGCGGCGGCTGGCTTTCCGAGATGGGCTTCGCCGACTTTGCCGGTTCCACTCTGGTTCACTCCGTAGGCGGCTGGGCCGCGCTAACCGGCGCGATCATCCTCGGCGCACGGAAAGGCAAATACGACGCCGAAGGTCGGGTCCACCCGATGCCGGGCGCCAACCTGCCGCTGGCGACCGTCGGTACGTTCATCCTGTGGCTCGGCTGGTTCGGCTTCAACGGCGG
>CBDUMN010000032.1:0-36350 GCA_965368335.1 uncultured Rhodospirillales bacterium | reverse complement strand
GCCGCGGCCTGTTCACCGGGCTCAGCCTGGAAACCTGTGTGGCCAACTACAAGAAGGCCATCGAACAGGGTCTGTTGAAGATCATGTCCAAGATGGGCATCGGCGTCGTCAGCTCCTATCGCGGCGGAGCTTGCTTCGAGGCCATCGGCCTGTCGCGCACCCTGGTCGCCCGCTATTTCCCCAATATGACCTCGCGCATCTCGGGCATCGGCCTGGCGGGCATCGAGGCCAAGGTTGTCGGCCAGCATAAACTGGCCTTCGAAGGCGAAGGCGGCGCGCTGCCGGTCGGCGGTTTCTACAACTACCGAGCCAGCGGCGAGTTGCACGCCTTCCAGGGGCCGCTGATCCACAAGCTCCAGGAAGCTTTGGAAACCGGCGCTTACCGGACCTACAAACAATACGCCAAAGGCATCTATGAACGGCCGCCCATTCATCTGCGCGACCTGCTCGACTTCAAGCACGAAAACGCCGTGATTTCACAAGACGACGTGGAATCGATCACCGAAATCCGCAAGCGTTTCGTCACCCCCGCCATGTCCCACGGCGCGCTCTCACCGGAGGCCCACGAGACTCTGGCGATTGCCATGAACCGCATCGGCGCGAAGTCCAACTCGGGCGAAGGTGGGGAAGACCCGGCGCGTTTCCAACCCCGATCCAACGGCGACAACGCCAGCTCGGCGATCAAGCAGGTCGCTTCGGCGCGGTTCGGCGTCACGGCGGAATACCTGACCAACTGCCGGGAAATTCAGATCAAGGTGGCGCAAGGGGCCAAGCCCGGCGAAGGCGGTCAGTTGCCCGGCTTCAAGGTGACGCTCGACATCGCCCGGCTCCGGCATTCGACGCCGGGGGTGACGCTGATTTCGCCGCCGCCTCACCACGACATTTATTCCATCGAAGACTTGGCCCAGCTGATTTACGACCTTAAGCAGATCAACCCGGTCGCCAAGGTCTGCGTCAAGCTGGTCGCCCGCTCGGGCGTCGGCACCATCGCCGCCGGGGTCGCCAAGGCCAAGGCCGACGTGATTCTGCTTTCAGGCTACGACGGCGGCACCGGGGCAAGCCCCCAGACCTCGGTCAAGTTCGCCGGTCTGCCTTGGGAAATGGGCCTCTCCGAGGTCAACCAGGTGTTGACCCTCAACCGGCTGCGCGACCGGGTCAAACTGCGGGTCGACGGCGGCATCAAGACCGGCCGCGACGTGGTGATCGCCGCCATGCTCGGAGCCGAGGAATTCGGCGTCGGCACCACCTCGCTGATCGCCATGGGCTGCATCATGGTCCGCCAGTGCCACACCAACACCTGCCCGGTCGGGGTCTGCACCCAAGACGAAGAGCTGCGCGGCAAGTTCACCGGCACGCCGGCCAAGGTGGTCAACCTGTTCACTTTCCTGGCCGAAGAGGTTCAGGAAATCCTTGCCGGAATCGGCGTCGAGCGGCTCGAAGACGTGATCGGACGCACCGACCTTCTGGTGCAGGTGAGCCGGGGCGCAGCCAACCTGGACGACCTCGACCTCAACCCGCTGCTCGCCCAGGCCGACCTGGGCGACCGACCGCGGGTCTGTACGCTCGAAGGTCGCAACCCGGTTCCCGACACGTTGGACGCCCAAATGATCAAGGACGCCCAGCCGACCCTCGAATTGGGCGAGAAGATGCAGCTCACCTATTCGGTGCGCAACACCCACCGAGCCGTCGGCACGGCGCTTAGTTCGGCGATCACCCGGACCTACGGCATGAGCAAGCTCGCGCCGGGCCATCTGCACGTCAAACTGCGCGGCGCGGCCGGACAGTCCTTAGGCGCATTCGCCGTCCAAGGGTTGACGCTGGAGGTTTCCGGCGACGCCAACGATTACGTGGGCAAGGGGCTTTCGGGCGGCACGATCATCGTCCGCCCGCCGCGCTCAACCATGGCCAAACGCAAGACCAACGACAATACGATCATCGGCAACACGGTGCTTTATGGCGCAAGCGCGGGCAAACTGTTTGCCGCCGGACAGGCGGGTGAGCGATTCTGTGTGCGCAACTCGGGGGCTCTCGCCGTCGTCGAGGGCTGCGGTTCCAACGGCTGTGAATACATGACCAACGGTGTCGCCGTCATTCTCGGATCGGTCGGCGACAACTTCGCCGCCGGGATGACCGGGGGCATGGCCTACGTCTACGACCCGGAGGGCGACCTGCCCCGGCGGATCAACCCGGAAAGCGTCGTCCACCAGCGTATCGAAGTGGCCCATTGGGAATCGGTCGCCAAGGACCTGATCGCCGAACACGCCGCCGTCACCGGATCGACCTTCGCCGAACAACTGGTCAACGACTGGGAACGGGAAAAACGTCATTTCTGGCAGATCGCACCCAAGGAAATGCTCGACAAACTCAAGGTCCCGGTCACCAAGGGCGGCGTCAAAAAAAGCGCTTAAGACTTATTCCGGTTTAATCATAAAAAGGGCCCGTTTCACGCGGGTCCTTTTTTTGCCTTCGCCTTCCCGTTATGATCCCTGACACTATGGAAAACCCATTAAAAGACGGGCCGCCTTTGGCAGGCAGCGGATTGACACCGATGGCGCTTTCGGTGCTGGTCGCTCTGGCGATCTTCATCTTCGACGTTTCCGTTCCCTTGGGGGTGGCGGGGGGCGTACCCTATGTGGCGTTGGTCCTGATCGGTCTGTGGTTTCCCGACAAACGTTCTCTTTTGTTTCTCGCCTTCGCTGGCTCGGCGCTGACGGTCGCCGGGTATTTTCTTTCCGCAGAAGCGGGAATTCACTGGATGGTTTTGACCAACCGGGGCCTCGCCTTCTTCGCCATCTGGACGACCGCCTTCCTTGGCTACCAACGCAAGGAGAGCGAGGAAGAACTGCAAAAAGCGCATGACGAATTGGAGATGCGGGTCGAAGAACGCACCGCCGAGTTGCGCCAGGAAATGGCCGAGCGGCGGCGAGCTGAAGAAACCGCCCGTAAGCTTGAGGAAGAACTCTCCCAGTCGCGGCGGATCAGTGAAATTTCAGAAACCACGACCATCTTGGCCCATGAACTCAATAACCCTCTTTCGGTGATTTCAGGATATGCTCAAGGGGTGCTCAAGAAAGTCCAGGATGGAAATAGCGAATCGGAAGAGCTGATCCCGGCGCTCAAGCGCATTCATGAGCAAACGGACCGGGCCAGCGATATTATCCGCTCGACCCGCGATCTGGTGCGACGCGGTCCCGGATTGCGCGAACCGGTCAATCTCAACGCCGTGGCAAGCAGGGTCTGCGGCATGATACGCGAAGATCTGCGCCGCGAATCGGTGTTGCTCGATCTGAGAATGGCCGACAATCTGAACGAGGTGGAGGCGGACGCCACACAGATTCAGCAGGTGCTGCTCAATCTGCTGCGCAACGGCGTGGAAGCGGTCGCCGACCTGCCCCCCGGATCGCGCAAACTGATCCTTGAAACCCGCAACCTAGAGGGGGATAAAGTGCAGGTCGCCGTTAGCGATAATGGCGCAGGCATTTCCGAGGAAGCTTACCAACAGATTTTCAACCCCTTCTTTTCAACCAAAGAGAAAGGGCTTGGCATGGGCCTCGCAATCAGCCATACCATAATAGAGTCCCATGGCGGCCGTCTAAGCTGCGAGCCGCGATTGGAAAGGGGAACAACGTTCTTGGTAACGCTTCCATGCAGGGGAGAGGAAGCCGGTGTCTAATCAACAAACGGTTTTTGTCGTCGATGATGACGATGCGGTGCGCGAGGTCCTCATCTGGCTCATGGAGTCGGTTCAACTACCAACCGAGTGCTATTCCACCGCCAAAGATTTTCTCGATGCCGTCAGTCCTGATCGCCAGGGCTGTGCGCTGCTCGACGTCCGCATGCCCGGCATGAGCGGTATCGAGCTTCAAAGAGAAATGAAACGGATCGGCGTCGATATGCCGGTGATTATCATTACCGGACACGGCGACGTCCCCATGGCGGTCCATGCCATGAAGGAAGGGGCTTTCGACTTCATTGAAAAACCCTTCAACAATCAGGTGTTGCTCGACCGGGTCCAGGCGGCGCTCGCTCAAGGCGAGGAAGCCATTAAGGCCAAGGCCGAAAAGGCCGTGGCGGAAGAACGTATGGACCAATTGACCGAACGCGAACGCCAAGTACTGAGCCATGTGGTGGCGGGCGATACCAATAAAGCGATTGCCCGCTCGCTCAACATCAGCACCAAGACGGTCGAAGCCCACCGGGCCAAGGTGATGCGGAAAATGGGCGCAAGCTCTCTGGCCGAACTGGTGCGACTGGCAAATACGGAAAGTTAGGCTCGGATCGTTTTAGATTGAATCGCTTCGCGATTCGGTCTGAAGCGTGAATCCGCCCCAAATCCGATCATAGTCCAAGCAACTTTTCAGCGAATTTTACACCCGAATTTACATCTCGTAGGGGTTTTCCCTAGCAAATCCGGTAATCGCCCCAATTTACCGATTCTCTTCTCCTCTCTATAGATTAGATCGTCGGAAGACAGGAACCCCCCACCGGTACCTGACTTTCAACGGAAGATTTCTTATTACCGGCATTCCCACCAGGCCGGATATGGGACGGTTGATGATCGTTTTGGGGCCCCTCCTACCCGCCCTCTTTCATCACCGTCCCTTTTTTTCCAAAATTTCAAAATGAAGCCGGAATTACCCGGTGTTTTTCGCCCAAATTTCTATCGTTAACCCTTAGAAAAGTCGGTAATTCCCTGAAAAATCTATAATTGTCATGGGCTTATATAGGGTTTTCTTGGGGTTTTCCCTTTTTAAAGCTCTGAATTTCATTAGTCTCTTACCGGGTCCTTCCCATCTTATATTCAACCCCTAATGCTGATTAGTATTCGCCCCATCGGAGAGGCGCTCCACTGCCTCTCCAACTGTTTACCAGGGGGGCGAAATGCCAGAACTACGCAAAGGCGCTACCGCAATCGCGGTGGTGTGCGCCGTACTTTTATTCGGCTTATCTTCGGGGTTTGCCGCCGACAAACCGCATACCAAAAACATGCAAGTACCGAGCGGCCCGACGCCGGATATGAAACTGGAGCATCCGGGGGTCAAGCCTGGCGTTCCGGTGATGTCGCCGCAGGAATTCGACAAAGCCAAAGACATTTATTTTCAGCGTTGCGCCGGGTGCCACGGTGTGCTGCGTAAAGGCGCAACCGGCAAACCCTTGACGCCGGACATCACCCGTGAGCGCGGCTACGAATATCTCAAAAGCTTCATCACTTACGGTTCGCCCGCCGGGATGCCCAGTTGGGGCACGTCGGGCGTTCTGACCGAAGAGCAAATCGACCTGATGGCCCGCTACGTCATGCAGGACCCGGCGACGCCGCCCGAGTTCGGCCTTGAAGAAATGAAAGCCACCTGGAAGCTTGAAGTGCCGGTCGACAAGCGGCCGAAGAAGAAGATGAACGATCTCGATCTTGAAAACCTCTTCTCGGTGACGCTTCGCGATACCGGCGAGATTGCGCTGATCAGCGGCAACGACTACGAGATCAAAACGATCATCAAAACCGGCTATGCGGTTCACATTTCGCGCATGTCGGCCTCGGGACGCTATCTGATGGTTGTCGGCCGCGACGCCCGGGTCAACCTGATCGATCTCTGGATGAAAACCCCGCAGACCGTAGCTGAGATCAAGGTTGGCATGGAAGCCCGCTCGGTGGAATCGTCCAAGTTCAAAGGCTGGGAAGATAAATACGCCATCGCCGGAACATATTGGCCGCCGCAGTTCGTCATCATGGACGGCGCAACCCTTGAGCCGAAAAAGATCGTCGCCACCCGCGGCAACGTGGTCGGTGAACAGAAATATCACCCGGAACCCCGCGTAGCGGCTATCGTTTCCTCCCACTACAACCCGGAATTCGTGGTCAACGTGAAGGAAACGGGTAAGGTCCTGCTGGTCGACTATTCCGATCTCGCCAACCTGACCATCACCTCCATCGATGCCGCTCCTTTCCTTCATGACGGTGGCCTCGACTCGACGGGCCGTTACTTCATGGATGCAGCCAATGCGTCCAACAAGATCGCCGTCATCGACCTCAAGGATCGCAAGCTGGCCAAATTGGTCGAAGTGGGCACGACGCCCCATCCGGGCCGTGGCGCCAACTTCCTCCATCCCAAGTTCGGTCCCGTCTGGGCGACCAGCCACTTGGGCGACGAAACCATCAGCCTGATCGGCACCGACCCGAAGAAACACCCGAAAAACGCCTGGAAGGTTGTTCAGACCATCGAAGGCCAGGGTGGCGGATCGCTGTTCATCAAGACTCACCCGAAATCCACCAATCTCTGGGTGGATACGCCGCTCAACCCGGATGAAGAGACTTCGCAGTCCATCGCCGTGTTCGACATCAACGCATTGGACAAGGGCTATAAAGTCCTGCCCATCGGCGAATGGTCGGGCATCAAGGAAGGGGCGCGGCGCGTCGTTCAGGCCGAATACAATAAAAGCGGTTCTGAAGTCTGGTTCTCGGTATGGAACGCCAAAAACCAGCAATCGGCCATCGTGGTGGTCGACGACAAGACCCGGAAGTTGAAGAAAGTGATCAAGGACGAACGGTTGGTGACGCCCACCGGCAAGTTCAACGTCTACAACACGAAAAACGACGTCTACTAAAAGACGACGTCAAGAAACTGGCGCATTCGCTTGGCGGATGCGCCAGCGCCCCAGGCGGGGAGGACCGACTGCCCCCACGGAGTCGGTCGACTGGGAGACGGGAAATTCGGCTTGGCTATTGCTGAATTTCTCGTTTTCTGTTTTTAGGGATAATACTTTTGGCCAATCCGCTCCGCATAAGGCTGCAGATTGCCAAGCGAGAGGGCCTTGCTTTTCAGCGGCGAATCGAACGGCGGAAACAAAATATGCGCCATAACGCCATAGAAAGAAGCGTCGATGGACGTCGGCTTATCCCCTAACAGATAAGGCTTATCGCCCAACTGAACCGACAGGGCAGCCAGATCGTCGCCGCCGAGACGGTAGATGTCATCCGGGTGCAGCCGTCCACGGCCATGCCCATTGAGTTCTTTTTTCACCGAAGCGCGAACGATTTTCGGCGCCAGAATCCGCAGAGGCCAGGGAAGAAAACCGAAATAGGCGCTTTCCTGATGCCGCCAGCCTTCGGGGTCGATCCAGCGGAAATACATTAGCGACCAATAGAGGCTTTCTTCAATGGTTCGCTGCAAGACCAGCGACTGGGCCCGCTGCCCGTCACTCAATTCGCCATCCAGCGGGTCGCCGTATTTAGCCTTCAAATATTCGATGATCAGCCCCGAATCGACCAGAGTCTGGCCGTCGTCCTCAAGGTAAGGCAGCTTGCCCAGCGGGGCCTTGCGGGGGTCTTCCTCGACCACGACCTCATAAGCCAAATCGGCCATCCGCAAGTAAGTCTCAAGCTTGAGACAGAAGCTACTGGCGGTTGGCAGCGACCAGACCGGATAAAACTGATGAAGACGGATCATTTTTCACCCCCCTTTAACCAATGTAGGACCATGTTAGGGCGAGACGGGGAAAAAAGGAAACACCCGTCGATACGGAAACCCGCCGAGGGTTCGACCAACCGTTTTTCGGGGCATTTAATGACGGTCCTCTATCACCTCTGGCTTTCACCCTTCTCGCGCAAGGTAAGGCTGGCGCTGGACGAAAAAAACATTCCTTTCGATATGGTCAGCGAACCGGTTTGGGAGCGCCGCGAGGAATTTCTCACCATCAACCCGGCGGGCGATGTGCCGGTGCTGGTCGAGAGCGACGGACAGGCCATCGTCAACAGTTGGGCGATCTGCGAGTATCTGGAAGAAACCCGCAGCGACCCGCCCCTGCTCGGCCATACGCCGACCCACCGCGCCGAGGTGCGCCGTCTCGTCGCCTGGTTCGATCACAAGTTCAATAAAGAAGTGACGGAAAATCTGGTCGGCGAAAAAATCATGAAGCGGTTCCTCGCCCATAGCGAACCCAGTTCTATCGCCATCCGGGCGGGACTGACCAACATTCGCCACCATCTCGACTATGTGACCTATCTGGTCGAGCGCCGCAACTGGCTGGCCGGAGACCGCCTGACCTACGCCGACCTCGCCGCCGGAGCGCATCTTTCCTGCATCGACTATCTGGGCGACGTGCCCTGGGACCACTACCCGGAAGCCAAAACCTGGTATGCACGGCTGAAATCACGGCCGTCGTTCAAGGACATCCTCAACGACTCCATCCCCGGCGCCGCCCCTTCGAAACACTACCGAAACCTGGATTTTTAAAACCCGAATTTCGACAGAATTCGCTCGACCGAACCGACGTAGGAATGGCCGAACAGGCGGACGTGGACGAGCAGGGGGTAGAGGTTGTAGAGGTCGCGGCGCTCTTCGAAGAAGCCGGGGCGCAAGGGGCGATGCTCTTGATAGCGGGCGAAAAAGGGCTCACCGAAGGTGTTGAACAGGGTCGAGAAGGCCAGCTCGATTTCCGGATCGGCATAATAAATCGCCGGGTCGATAAAACCGGCGATTTGCTCACCCCGGACCAGCACATTGCCGCCCCACATATCGCCATGGATCAGGCTGGGGCAGGCCGGTTCTTCGATCCAGTCGTCGAGCCGCCAGCAGAGATCCTCGAGCCGCGCCATGGTGCGCGTCGGCAACCGGCCCGCCTTGACCGCCTCATGCCCCATATGGAGCAGACGTTGGTCGCGGAAAAAATCGATCCAGCTTTGCGTTTTGGGGTTGGGCTGATGCAGGCCGCCGATCAAGGTGTCGCATTCATGGCCGAAGCTGTCGCCTTCGATGTCATGCAGGGCGGCCAGCAGATCGGCGGCATGACGTTGGGCTGGCCCCCCAAGCGACGCACCCGATTCGATCCAGCCCATCAGCAGCAGCGAATCTTCCGCATGGAAGACCTCGGGCACGGGGAGAGCGGAATGCTCGGTCAAATAGGTGAGCATGCCCCCTTCAATGGCTAGACCGCTCCCCACCCCGCCGGTTTTGGCGACCATTTGAGCGCCATCAGCCAAATCGACCCGGTAAACCTCGCCGACACAGCCGCCGCTTAATGGGCTTAGCCCGGAAGGTCGCTTGCCGGTGATTTCTTCTATGCGCTGGGAGAGACTCACGTCAGGTGCTTGATCCGGATATCGGCCAACAGCCCCCTTGATCCTTCCTCAATGAGGTCGAGCACATGGTCGAAACCGTTGGCCCCACCGTAATACGGATCGGGCACATCGGTCCTTTCCGCACTGGGCGCAAAATCGAGGAACATGGAAAGTTTATTTTCCGCCTCGAACGGGCAGATGGATTCAAGCTGACGATAATTTCCACTGTCCATGGCGAGGACGTAATCGAAGGCGGCGAAATCGGAGCGCGCCACCTGACGGGCCCGAATCGGGCTCAAGTCGATACCGCGCCGCTTGGCCGCTTCCTGGGAGCGCGGATCGGGAGATTCACCCACATGCCAACTCCCGGTCCCCGCCGAATCGATCAAAATTCGGTCGCTTAACCCCTCTTGGTCGATAAGCGCGCGGAAAACCCCCTCGGCAGTGGGCGAGCGACAGATGTTGCCGGTGCAGACGAATAAAACCTTAACCATGACCTTCCCCATTTACGGCGTATATTTTTTTTCTATCATAGACCAGCTTGACTCTCTGGCAACACCCTCAGAAAGGATACCCCGATGGACCCGACCGTTCCGCCCGAAAATCGTCGCATCGTTATTTTGACCGGCGCGGGAATTTCCAAGGAATCGGGATTGGACACCTTCCGCGATGCAGGCGGCATCTGGTCGAAGGTCAACATCGAAGACGTCGCCACGCCCGAAGCCTTCGAGCGCGACCCGGTTCGCGTCCATGAATTCTACAACCACCGCCGCCGCAACATGGCGGACGGCGACGTGATTCCCAACGCGGCCCACGAGGCGTTGGCCAAGCTGGAGCAGCAATGGCCGGGCGAGGTGTTGCTGGTCACGCAAAACATCGACGATCTGCACGAAAAAGGCGGCTCGAGCCCCGATCATCTGATTCACATGCACGGCGAAATGCTGAAAGTTCGCTGCGAAAACTGCCGCACGATCAGCCATTGGGAAGACGACCTCTCGACCGCGACCGCCTGCCCCGATTGCGGCGCGACGGGATTGATGCGACCCCATGTGGTCTGGTTCGGCGAAATGCCGCTGGAAATGAACCGCATCTATAAGGCGCTCGACGATTGCTGGCTGTTCATGTCCATCGGCACCTCGGGCAACGTCTATCCGGCGGCGGGCTTCGTCTCCCATGTGCGGATGCGCGGGTCCGGCCATACGGTGGAACTCAACCTGGAACCCTCGGAAGGGGCGACCCAGTTCGCCGAAGCTCTCTATGGCCCGGCCACGGAAATCGTTCCCGATTATATCGATAAATTGCTGAGCGCGTCTTGAACAGCCTCGCCGATCTTTTGGCCGAGGTGAGGGACTGCACCGAATGCGCCGAGCATCTGCCGCTTGGGCCCCGCCCTGTGGTTCGCGCCGCCGAATCGGCCCGCCTGCTGATTATCGGCCAAGCGCCGGGCGCCCGGGTGCATGAAACGGGCATTCCCTGGAACGACCGCTCGGGGGATCGTTTGCGTGACTGGCTGGCGGTGGATAAAGAGGTTTTTTACGACGAAAACCGCATCGCCATTCTGCCCATGGGCCTGTGCTATCCGGGCATCGACAAAAACGGCGGCGACGCGCCGCCGCGTCCCGAATGCGCCCCCCTCTGGCACGACCCGATCAGAGCCTGGATGCCCCATATCGAACTAACCCTGGTCATCGGGGCCTATGCCCAGAAGCGTTACCTGGGCAAGGCGCGCAAGAAAACCATGACCGAGACGGTCAAGAGCTGGCGCGATTACGGCCCCGAATATCTGCCGCTGCCCCATCCCAGTTGGCGCAACACCGCCTGGCTGAAAAAGAACCCGTGGTTCGAAGCCGATGTATTGCCGGTTTTGCGCAAACAGACAAAACGCCTTCTTTCATAGACATTCCCGGATTCCGGGTTCATGCTGCGCATGCCCCGGAAAGACGGTAGGATTTTCATGTTATTCCGGGGCTGACGATAGTCAGAACCCGGAATCCAGAACTGTACGAGCAGAGCCGACCATGCGTTTTATTTTCGCCGCCCTCGCCACCCTCTTCCTCACCGGACCCGCCGTTGCCGATAGCGCCGCCTTAAATGCCAAGGAGGTCAAAGGCCTGATCGCCGGAAACACCATCGTCGCCAAAACCCAGTTGCCGCGGTTCGCCGATCGCAAGGACAAGACCTTTTATATCCATATCCGGGAAGACGGCACACTGAAGATCAAAACCTTTACCGGCGACGTGGATACGGGCCGCTGGGAAGTCACCGCCGATGGTCAATACTGCAGCCAGTACGACAACACCCGCAAAGGCAAGCAGTCCTGCTACCGGGTCAAGAAGTCGGACGCCGGATATTTCCTGTTCGACGTCAAACGCAAGATCGTCTCCAGCACCTTCACCGTCAAACCGGGCAACGCCCAGGGGCTTTAGACGACCGCCACCATCACATCGGTTTTGGAAAAATCCTCTCCCTTAAATAAAAGGGGAAGGGCGCGGGTTTTGGCGAGCGCATAGGAAAACAGGTCGCCATAGTTGAGGCCTGCCGGATGCCGACCTTTACCATAGGCGGTAAAAGCGGCCCGGGCGGCTTGATACTGCTCTTTATCAACGGCAACGATTTCCGTTTTCGGGTGGGTCAAAAAGGCATCCAGTTCGCGCAATCCTGCCGAACCTTTACGGGTCTCGATCACCATGCTGGCCTCTAAGGCCGTAGAAGCTGAAACAAGAAGCCTATCGGCAGCCTCCATCGCATCGAGGTGATGCTCTGCTTCCGGCTCACCGAATAACACGCAAACAAGGCTCGAGGTATCGACAACGATCATCGGGGCAGGCCGTTTTCATCGTAGTCGATGATGTCGTCGGGACTGCGCCGATCTTGGTCGGGCAAAGCGGCGCAACGTTTGGCCGCCACCCGCAGATCAGCGAAGCCCAGCTCGGTCTGATCGAGATAGCGATCCAAGGCGTCTTCAACCACGGCCGTCTTGCTGCGGCCAAGACGTTTTGAGAGCTTGGAAACCTTTTCATCAACGTCTTTTCGGGCGATATGCAAGGCCATAGCTGTTCTCCGGCAGTCTGGAATTTGTAGAATTGTACAATACTTGTGTAGTTTTGTACATATCTCAGAAGCAGCGGTTTAATCGTCCCGTCTTTTCCGTCCCCGCCTTGGGGCGACGGTGGCGAATTCGTGGGCTTTGCGGGTGAAGGCGTCGAGCCTCGCCCCGACGGCCCGATTGATGCTGGCGATGGGGAACTGGCCGTTTTCATCGGGTGCGCCTGCCGGAACACCGGTCAAAATCTCGATGCCTTGATCGATGGTTTCCACCGGATAAACATGGAACTTGCCCTGACGGCAGGCTTCGACCACATCGGCGCGCAGCATCAGGTGCTTCACATTGGCTTCGGGGATCAGCACCCCCTGATCGCCGGTTAGCCCACGGGTCCGGCAGACATCGAAAAAGCCCTCGATTTTCTCGTTCACCCCGCCGATGGCCTGGACCCGCCCGTTTTGATCGACCGATCCGGTCACCGCCAGATTTTGCTTGATGGGAAAATCGGAAAGAGCCGAGAGCAGGGCGTAAAGTTCGGTCGATGAGGCGCTATCCCCCTCGACGCCCGAATAGGACTGCTCGAAAACCAATGTCGCCGAGAGGGACAGCGGCTTATTAAGCGCGAACTTGGTCGCCAGATAGGAGGTGAGGATCAATACCCCCTTGGTGTGGAGCGGACCGCCCAGGTCCACTTGGCGCTCGATATCGACCACCTCACCCTTGCCGATACGCACCCGGCAGCTGATGCGGCTCGGACGGCCGAAAGCGAAATGGTCGAGCTGATAGACGGCCAGCCCATTGACCTCGCCGACCTTCGCGCCTTCCGTGTCGATCACCAGGGTGCCGCGCTGAATTTCCTCATGGATGCGCTCCCTGATCCGATCCGAGCGATAGACGTTGGCGTCGATAGCCGCCTGAACGTCTTCGGCCTGAACCGTCTTGCGGTTTTGTTTGCCCGCCAGATAGTCGGCCTCGCGCACCAGATCGACGATGCTGCCCATATGGGTCGATAGTTTTTCCGAATCATCGGCCAGTCGCGCGCCATGTTCGACCACCCGGGCGACAGCTTTCTTATCGAGCGGCCGCAGCTCTTCCTTGCGCGCCAGGGTGCCGATCAACGTGGCGTACTGCAGAGCCGAATCGTCGGTGCGATCCATGCGGTTGTCGAAATCGGCCGCCACCTTGAACAGCTCTTTGAACTCCGGATCGTAGCGGCTCAGCATGTAATAGAGCATGGGGTCGCCCGCCAGGAATATCTTGGCTTTCAAGGGGATCGGCTCGGGCTCGAGCGTGATGGTGCTGACCAGCCCATAGGACTCGCCGGGATTTTCGATACGGATCGCCTGAGCGCGCAGGGCCCGTTTCAGGGCGTCCCAGGCAAACGGCTGCATAAACAGGTTGCGCGCATCGATGATCAGATAACCGCCATTGGCCCGGTGCAGCGCGCCCGGCTTGATCAGGTTGAAATCGGTCACCAAGGAACCGTAGTGGGACAGGTGCTCGGCCCGGCCCAGCAGGTTGGTCATGGTCGGATGATCTTCATAGATCACCGGCGCGCCCTTGGCCGCCCGATGCTCTTCTTCACAGTCCTCGCCTTCGGCCATGGGGCAGTTATCGACGACCACGTTGACCCGGTAGGCGCGGAAGGCTCCTTCGGCGCCACCTTCGGGCGCGCCTTGTTGCGGAGCCTCGTTTGGAATGAAATCGCCGAGGTTTTCGATCACCGAGTCCTGGACCTGCTCCAGATAGTCGAGCACTTCCGGCAGGTCGCCGTGACGTTCTTCCAACTCATCGATCTGATGATCGACCACGCGACGCACGACATCTTGGTTCAACTCACGGAGTTTTTCGCGATGTTCCTTTTCCCAGCGCGGCACATCGCGCAGCATGCCTTCCAGTTCGTGCTGAAACTCCTCAATCCTCTTTTTCCGTTTCTTCTGCTCTTTTTCCGACAGTTTGGAGAACTCTTCCGGGCTCAAGACCTCACCCTTCTCCATGGGGGCCAGCCCCAGCCCCATGGGTGTGCGAACAATGGTGATGTCTTCGGCGTTGGCCCGCTTTTGCAGGTCTGAAAAAGCCTTTTCCTGGCGCTCCTTGAAGCTTTCGGCGAGTTTTTCCTTGCGGGTCTGATAATCCTCGCTCTCGAATACCGCCGGAATAGCCTGCTGCAAGTCGGCGACCAGGGTATCCATATCCTGGGCGAATCCCCGCGCCGTACCGGCGGGCAGAGCCAAAGCGCGGGGCTTATGAGGTTCATCGAAATTGTTGACGTAACACCAGTCATCGGGCACCGGATCGTCCGCCGCGGCTTTCTCGACAAAGCGTTTCAACAGGCTGAATTTGCCGGTGCCGGTGGGCCCCAGCGCAAAGAGGTTATAGCCCTTGCGGCGCATGCCGATGGCGAATTCAATCGCCTCCACGGCGCGCTTCTGTCCAACGACGGAATCAAGGTCCTCCAATTCGGCCGTGGTCTTGAAATCGAACTGCTTGGGATCGCAAATCGTATATAGCTGGCTGGGTTTCAGCGCTTGGGGTTTCCAGGCTTTTTGTTTACCGCTCATTTTGCCATCTCCCTCTTTACTGTTTTTATTAGGCCGCCTCGATGGCGTCCATATCCGCATCACTCAATCCCAGATGGTGACCGATCTCATGGATCAAAACATGGCGGACGATCCCCGCCAAGTCTTCGCCGGTCTCACACCAGTAATCGAGAATGGCCCGCCGGTAAAGGAACACCATATCGGGTCCGCCCGGTAGATCGTGAACCGTTTTGTCGCGCAACGAAACGCCCTGGTAAAGCCCGAGAAGATCGAAAGGCGTCTCAAGCTTCAGGTCTTCGACAATTTCATCATCGGGAAATTCGGCCACCACCATGGGCACCCCATCAACGGCCGCCCTGAACTCGGGCGGTAGGGTTTCAAGGGCCTCGCGCGCCATGGCCTCCAGCGCATCCAGATCGGGGGGTATGGTCCAAGCCTCTGACATACAAGGAACAATACGCTTTATTGAAGGCGCAACCAAGCAGAACCATGTTTACGATCAGCGCAATAACTTGGAGCCCAAAATGGAACGCGCCACACCCGCCGAACGCAAGAAGGCCATGGCCGACTTAAAAGACTGGAGCCTCCATCCGGACCGGGACGCCCTTTGCCGAACCTTTACATTCGAGGACTTCAACCAGGCCTTCGGCTTTATGGCCCGCGCCGCCCTCAAGGCCGAGCAGATGAACCACCACCCCGAATGGTTCAACGTCTACAACCGGGTTGAGGTGACGCTCGTCACCCACGAGGCCGACGGCGTAACGGAAAAGGATTTCGAACTGGCGGCGTTTATGGATGGGGTATTCCAGGAGAGGTGAGCTCTGCTCCTTACCCGTCGTGCCCGCGAACGCGGGTACCCACGACTTTGCTTGCTGCTGTCTCGCCATATGAAGTCGTGGATACGCGGGGCAAGCCCGCGCATGACGATGATTGATACGAACCACATCCATCTCTTGAAATAGCCAAGAAAAAACCGGGATCGCTCAGGGTGTGCGATCCCGGTTCTCGTCATAAGCTCTCTGACCGGTCAGGGTTCCGGCGATTTAAGAGCTTGGGGAGGAACTGTCGTGCGTTGCTTTCGCCTTACCGAGGAGCCATACGGATGGCGCCGTCGAGGCGGATGGTTTCGCCGTTCATCATTTCGTTGTCGACGATATGCATAGCCAGCTTGGCGAATTCTTCCGGCTCACCCAGGCGCTGCGGGAAGGGCACGGAAACGGCCAACGAATCCTGGGCTTCCTGAGGCAGGCCCTTCATCATCGGGGTGAGGAACAGGCCGGGCGCGATGGTCATCACGCGGATACCCTTGGAGGCGAACTCGCGAGCCGCCGGAAGGGTCAGCGCCGCCACGCCGCCTTTGGAGGAAGCATAGGCCGCCTGGCCGATCTGGCCGTCGAAAGCGGCGACCGAAGCTGTATTGATGATGACACCACGCTCGGTGGAGGGCAGGGCGTCGAGGTCCATCATGCCGGCGGCGGCCAGACGCATGATGTTGAACGTGCCGACCAAATTGATGTTGACCACTTTGGCGTATTCTTCCAAAGGCAGGATGCCGTTGCGACCGACGATCCGCGCCGGGGTGCCGACACCGGCGCAGTTGACCGCGATGCGCGCTTTGCCGTGGGCCTCGGCGGCCTTGGCGATGGCGGCTTCACCGCTGGCCGCTTCGGCCACGTTGCATTGGCAGAAGATGCCGCCGATGTCGGCAGCGACCTTTTCGCCGGTTTCCTGATTCATGTCGAAGATGGCGACCTTAGCGCCAGCGGCGGCCAAAGCCCGCGCCGTCGCTTCACCCAGACCGGAAGCCCCGCCGGTTACGATTGCTGCATGTCCCTTGACGTCCATTTTCTTCGATTCCTTTGTTGACGTTTACGTAAACTGCGGTTTTTGTATCAGATCGATGTCGCCAAAGCCAGTTTTGGGGTGGTGAAAGTTTGTAAAAACGGTTCACCCTCGCCAATTCGCACTCTAAAGGAGAGGGGGGTCGGCGGTTGTTTTGCGCTCTGCAACGGCTTCCCGATGGGCGATGTAGACGGTGGCGGCGACAATCACCGCGCCACCGATCCAGGTCCAAAGATCGGGCATTTCGCCAAAGGCGGCGAACCCGATAAGGGCGGTGAACAACAGGCGGGCGAAGTCGAAGGGCAAAACGGCGGTCGCCTCGGCGGCGGCGAAAGCGCGGGTCAGCGACTGTTGAATGCCGAAGGCGACACAACCGGCCAGCAACATCCAGCCCCAAAGGGTTGGCGTGGGCCAGGTCCAGAAGAACAGGGCGGGAATGAAGGAAAACAACGTCATCAGGAAGGCATTGACCAGCACGATGGTATTGGGCGCTTCGGTGCGCGAAAGCGCCTTGATGGATAGCACCGTCACCGAAAGAGCGACCGAAGCCGCCAGCGCCAACCAGGCTCCTTCGGTCAGCGCCTCAGCACCGGGCCGCAGAATGATCATCGCCCCGGCAAACCCGATGAGTGTCGCCATCCAACGCCGCATCCTTAAGGTCTCACCCAAAAATAACCCGGCTCCCAGGGTGGCGAACAAGGGGGCGGTGAAGGTCAACGCCGTCACTTCAGCCACCGGCATCAAGGCGAAGGCCGAAAAAATACAAAGCATGGCGGTCGTGCCGGAAACCGCGCGAACCATGTGCATCTTCCACTGGCCGACCTGCATGGTCTTTATGCTGCGCCCTTTCCAGGCCAACATCACCGCGAGGATGACGACTGAGCGAAAGAAAGATATTTCAAAGGGATGCATCTCGGCCGAGGCATGGCGGACGATGGCGCTCAAAACCGCAAACAGAAGACCGGACAAAGACATCCACAAAGCGCCCTTAAGGGGTGCGGAGAGGGGCATTGAGGTTTTGTCCTTCCATACAAGTCGTTGCGACGCCACGTCGCGGCCAGCATACTGGCAAAAAACAGCAATGGAAACGAGCAGTGAGAGGTAGCAAGTCGTGAGTGAACCCATTTGGACCCCGTCGCCCGAACGTATCGCCAACACCAACCTGATGGCCTTTTGCGAAGCGGTCGAAGAAGACTGGAACGTCACCATCAAGGGCTATGACGACTTATGGAAATTCTCCGTCGAGGAGCGCGAGAAGTTCTGGGTTTCGTTCAAGGACTGGGCGGGCGTCATCGCCGAAACCTGGGGCGACAGGGTGATCGAAAATGATGGCCAAATGCCCGGCGCGCGATTCTTCCCCGATGCAAGGCTCAACTTCGCCGAAAACCTTTTAAGGCGGCGCGACGATAGCGACGCCCTGGTCTTTCGCGGTGAAGACAAGGTGCGTTCCCGCTATAGCCACGCCGAGCTTTACGATGCGGTATCGAAGGTTCGCCAAGCCTTCATCGCCGCAGGCCTGCAAAAAGGCGACCGGGTCGGGGCCTATATGCCCAACATGCCCGAAACGATGATCGCCGCCCTTGCTGCGGCTTCGCTGGGCGCGGTTTGGTCTTCCTGCTCGCCCGACTTCGGCGTCCGCGGCGTGCTCGACCGGTTCGGCCAGATCGAGCCCAAAATTTTCATCACCGTCGATGGCTATCACTACAACGGCAAGAGCCACGACCTTTCCGACAAGGTTAAAGATATTCTGGCCGAACTGCCCTCGGTCGAAAAAACCGTGGTCGTTCCCTATGTCAGGACCGCACCCGACGTTTCCCATACCCGCAACGGCGTCCTCTGGGGCGATCTGATCGCGCCTTATTCGGCCGAAGAAAACATCGATTTCGAGCGTTTCGAGTTCAACCATCCGCTCTACGTGCTCTATTCGTCGGGCACCACCGGGGTGCCCAAATGCATCGTCCATGGAGCGGGCGGCACGCTCTTGCAGCACATGAAAGAGCAGATTCTCAACTGCGACATCAAACCCGACGACCGCTTCTTCTATTTCACCACCTGCGGCTGGATGATGTGGAACTGGCTGATCTCGGGGCTCGCCGCCCAGGCGACCCTGCTGCTCTACGACGGGTCTCCCTTCTATCCCGACGGCCGGACCCTGTTCGACTATGCCGAGAAAGAGCGCTGCACCTTCTTCGGCACCTCGGCCAAGTTCATCGATGCGGTGTTGAAATCGGGCCTCCGGCCCAAGGATGAGTTCGATCTTTCATCCCTCCGGTTGATCACCTCGACCGGTTCGCCGCTGTCGCCCGAAGGTTTCCGTTTCGTCTACGACGCCATTCACCCGGACGTCCATCTGGCCTCCATCTCGGGCGGCACCGATATCGTCGCCTGCTTCGTCGGCGGCAATCCCACCGCACCGGTCTATATCGGCGAGCTTCAATCGCCCATGCTCGGCATGGCGGTCGATGTGTTCGACGATGACGGCAACTCCATTCGCCAGGAAAAGGGCGAGCTGGTCTGCACCAAGCCCTTCCCCTCCATGCCCATCGGCTTTTGGAACGATCCCGGCGAAAAATACAAGGCCGCCTATTTCGAGGTCTTCGATAACATCTGGTGTCACGGCGACTGGGTCGAATATACCGAACACGGCGGCATGGTGATTTACGGCCGCTCCGACGCCACACTCAACCCCGGTGGGGTGCGTATTGGCACGGCGGAGATCTATCGTCAGGTGGAGAAACTCGACGAAGTGGTGGAAAGCATCGTCATCGGCCAGTTGTGGGACGACGACACCCGGGTCATCCTGTTTGTCACCCTGCGCGAGGGATTAACGCTCGATGCCGCCCTGGAAGACAAAATCCGCAAGCAGATTCGCGCCAACTGCACCCCGCGCCATGTACCGGCCAAGATCGTTCAGGTAACCGATATCCCGCGCACCAAGTCGGGCAAGATCACCGAACTGGCGGTGCGCGACGTGGTTCACGGCCGCCCGGTGAAAAACAAGGAAGCCCTGGCCAACCCGGAAGCGCTCGACAACTTCAAGGATGTGCCGCAGTTGCAGAGCTAGGGGAATGACTGTCTTTTATTTCGGTCTTTCCAATACCATAACCATCAACGGCCTTTCTTCGCCGTTGATGGTGGTAACGCGGCGAAGCCGGATGGCCTCTTTGAAACCGAATTTTTGATACAGCGTGATGGCCCGGTGATTGTCGGGGAACACGTCGAGATAGAGAGCCGGTGCCGTCGTTTTATTGAAAACATGGTCGATAGCATCGGCCAGCAACGTCCGGCCGACACCCCGCCCCGACATCGCCGCAACGAGTCGGATCAACAGCGGTCTTTTACCCAATAGATTGCCGAGAATGGCATAGCCGAGCCGGGTCCCGTCGTGCGCCTCCAAAACCCGGTACCGTTTCGCCGGGTCGGTCAGATGGCCCCGGTGTTTTTCTTCCGGCCAACGAAAGATCAGATGCCGATAGTCGGCACGGGATTCCTGCTCAAAGATAAAAGGAAGGTCCTCGACCGTTCCGTTTCGGACATGCAAAATCGACGGAGCGCCCTCTAGACTCTCCGTCGACTTCATAACAATCCCTCCAGGGATTAAACCGTAACGTCGATCTTGGTCGCGTTGGCGGCGGCGGCGACTTGTTCTCCCGCCTGTTCGACAAGCGTGGTCGCGGCCTGGGTTTGGTTTTCCAGGGCCTGCTTGACCAATTGTACGTTCAGATCTTGCTTGGCGACGCCGGTCTTGGCGGCGATAGCGACGGTCGCGAGCGCGGCTACATCCATAAAAACGTCTCCCTTCTGGAAACAATTCCGTCTTCTGTCAAAGAGCGGAGATCATACCCGAAAAAGGTTAAGAAATCGAGTCTTGCCGGATAATTGTTAGAATCGGATCGTTTTAGGGCGAGCCATGAAATAGGTTACCTCAAGGCGTCGCCGGGTTTTCCAGCCAGCGGTCGATCAGCGCCCGGGCGATGGAGTGGCGGCGCGGTAGATAGAGGCCCGTTTCTTGGCGCGCCTCGATTTCACTGAGCTTGAACCAGCGGGCGTCTTCCATTTCTTCGCGGTCGACATCAAGCGCGGTGTCGCTGGCCGTGGCGTGAAAACCGAGCATCAACGAGGCGGGGAACGGCCAGGGCTGGGAGCCGAGATAGCGGACATCCTCCGCCCTTACTTTGACGCCCGACTCTTCAGCCACTTCACGAACCACCGTTTCCTCAAGGCTTTCACCCGGTTCAAAAAATCCGGCGAGCGTTGAATACATACCCTCCGGCCAGTTGGCTTGACGCCCCAAAAGACAGGCCGGTTCGCCGTCAATCTCAGCCGTCACCAGCATGATCACCGCCGGGTCGGTACGCGGAAAAGACGGCTGGCCGCAGTCTTGATCGGAGCAAATCCGCTGATGGCCGGTGTCTTTAACCTCGGTGGGCGATCCGCACCGACCGCAAAAACGGTGACGCCGGTGCCAGTGGCTCATGGCCTTGGCGTAACCTAAAATCGAAGCCTCACCGGCCTCGACCAGTGTGCCCAAATCCCAGAGGTCCATAAATTCCGCACCGGGGGCCAGAGCCACAGCGGATTCTTTGGGCATTTTTGAAATATCGATGGAAAACCATGCGTTCTCACTCTCATCGACACCCAAGAAAACCGGAGGTTCAAAATCGCCCTTCAAGTCGGCAGGCGCAAGCCAGACTGCCCGGTAAGTCTCGTCTCCGCTGACCAGATTTCGGTTGCGCCAGACCGGAACGATCCGGGTCGTCGGATCGGTCAGTTCGCGTTCGATGGTTTTCTCATCCCGCCGCCAATGGGCGGCCCGGTCGAGGGGCGACTGGGTATAGAACTGTTGCTTCAACATGGTCGAACCCTGGCACAGAACATTTTTTTTGGCAAAGGCCCGTTTAGAATTCGCCAACCTTTCGTTGCTATTGTCCCCGCCTGTGGATAGAATTTTTTAGCGATTCGCACAGGTAGTGTGCAGTTTGGGGAGTTTTGAGGTGAAATTGATCAGAAATCTGGCGATTGCCGCTTTGGCGACGGCGCTTTCGGCCTGTGCCGTCCAGCCTTCGAAAGATTCCGCCAAATGGTCCGTTGAGGCGCCGGAGTCTTATCAGGCTGCCGTCTCAAATGCAGACTGGAATAGTGCAACGGTTATCGACGTCAATCTATTCGATGACCAGTTCACACCCATGCTGCTCACCTTGAGCAAAGGGCAGCCCTACGTATTGCGGCTAACCAATAAAGACCCTTATCAACGGAGTTTGGTCGGCAGTAATTTCCTCGACTCCATGGCCATCGCCGGTGTTTCCGGCGCCGACGAAATCACCAAAGCTTCTGTGGTTCGCTCCGTAACGCTCACCCCGGGTGAAACCCGAGAAATTAAGGCGATCCCCATGAAAAGCGGGCGCTTCGAGTTCCGCCGGGCAGGCAGCTTGGCAATCAACACCTTTGGCGGCGTCTTTGAGCCTTTCGGTTTCATGGATATGGAAGCCTACGGAGTCGCCTACGTAGAGTAGCCACCGAACATCAAAATTATGTAAGGGCCGTATTCTTTGTTGCATACGGCCCTTTATTTATGTTTATTGCGCGGCGGGAGATCGGCGGACGAGCCCTTCGCCAACTCGGTCAGGTCCGGAAGGAAGCAGCCGTAACGAATTCGGTTCGGGTCGTCGGTCTCCTACTCGTTTTTAAGCAGGCAGGTTCAACCGCCTGCTTTTTTATTGCTCTGAGCTTTTGATCGGCCTTTCTTTCCACAGGCCGGACGGGCTAATGTAGCGGCCATGAACGACGAGACTTCCGCACCCGATAATCAGCAAACCGAGTACCGGGTTCTGGCCCGCAAGTACCGGCCTTCGACCTTCGCCGAATTGATCGGCCAGGAAGCCATGGTGCGCACCCTGACCAACGCCATCGATTCGGGACGTCTGGCCCACGCCTTCGTAATGACCGGCGTACGCGGCATCGGCAAAACCACGACCGCACGGCTGATCGCCCGGGCGCTCAACTGCGTCGGCGCCGACGGCGAGGGCGGACCGACGATCAATCCCTGCGGCGTCTGCGAACACTGCAAGGCCATCGCCGGCGACCGGCACGTCGATGTCATGGAGCTCGACGCCGCGAGCCGCACCGGGGTCGACGATATTCGCGAAATTATCGAAGGCGTGCGCTATCGCCCCACTTCGGCGCGCTACAAAATCTACATCATCGACGAAGTCCATATGCTCTCGAAAAGCGCCTTCAACGCGCTTTTAAAGACCCTGGAAGAACCGCCCGAGCATGTGAAGTTCATCTTCGCCACCACTGAAATTCGTAAAATCCCGGTGACCGTCCTGTCGCGCTGCCAACGGTTCGACCTTCGGCGCGTCGATCAGGAAACACTGGCCGCCCATTTCGCCAATATCGCGGAGAAAGAAAACGCTCAGGTCGCCCCGGAAGCCCTGGCGCTGATCGCCCGGGCCGCCGACGGATCGGTGCGCGACGGTTTGAGCCTGCTCGATCAGGCCATTGCCCATTGCGCCGGTGAAGTGGGCGAACAGCAGGTCCGCGACATGTTGGGACTGGCCGATCGCTCCCAGACTTTCGATCTTTTGGATCTGGTGCTGAAAGGCGATATCAAGGCCGCCCTTCAATCGGTCGCCGACCAATATAAAGCGGGCGCCGATCCGGTGGTCCTGCTTCAGGATATGCTGGAACTGGTGCATTGGTTGACCCGCCTCAAGGTCGCGCCGGAAGCCGCCGAAGCGGGCATGGTCTCGGAAACCGAAAAAGTCCGTGGCGCGGAGATGGCCGAAGCCCTCTCCATGGCCGCCCTGAGCCGCGCCTGGCAGATGCTGCTCAAAGGCATCGGCGAAGCCAATCACGCACCCTCACCCTTGCAGGCCGTCGAGATGATTTTGGTGCGCCTGGCTTATGCCCAGGACCTGCCAAGCCCGGCGGATGCGGTTAAGGCCTTGAAAGACAGCGCCCCGGCGCCATCGCCTTCTTCCGGCGCTTCTAGCGGCAACGCACCTTCAGGGAATGGCGGCGGCGGAGCGTCGGCTATAGGAAGCCCCATGCCCTCCGGCCCACGCGGCGGCGCACAGCCCCAGGCCGCTCTGGCCCAGTCCGATTTCGCCCCGGCCCCTCAGGTCCAACCGGCTCCGGTCGGCGAAGTGGCGGCCATGCGGTCCGACCCGCAGCGTTTCGAAGACGTGGTGGCCCTGGCCAATGCCCATAACGAGCGCATTCTGCACGCCAATTTGGTGAGCAACGTCCATCTGGTTGAGTTCGAACCGGGCCGCATTCTGTTCAATCCCACCGAACACGCCCCCCACGATCTCGCCCAATCCCTGGGCAAGTTCCTCAATACCCACACGGAGCGTCCCTGGGCGGTCAAGACGACGGAAGCTTCCGGCGAAGCGACCCTGCATCAGAAAACCGAAGCCATCGAGGCCGACAAACGCCGGGAAGCCGCAGAGCATCCGGTGGTCAAGGCCGTACTCGACGCCTTCCCCGGCGCAAAACTCGAAAAAGTCCGCGACCTGGGGCCGGAAACCGCCCCTCTCGACGATCCTCAAGGAGATACCGACGCATGAAGAATCTGGGCAGCCTGATGAAGCAGGCTCAGAAAATGCAGGAAAACATGGCCCGCATGAAGGAAGAGCTTGAAAACATGGAAGTGGAAGGCTCGGCGGGCGCAGGCATGGTTAAGGTGGTGCTGACCGGCAAAGGTCATGCACGCAAAATCACCATCGACCCGTCTTTGGGCGGGGCCGACGACATTACCGTGCTCGAAGACCTGCTGGTCGCCGCAATGAACGACGCCAAGACCAAGGCCGAAGCACAGGTGCAGGAAAAAATGCAGGAAATGACCGGCGGCCTGCAACTACCGCCCGGCATGGAGTTTCCGTTTTAGGAACCACGCATAGCGCCGTCATTCCGGGGCCGCCATCGGCGGAACCCGGAATCCAGAAATTTCTCGCAAATTGCCATTCCTGGGTTCCGGGTTCATGCGACGCATGCCCCGGAACGACAATAGAGAGAAAACCAAATGACCTCCGACCTCGACCATCTCATTTCGCTGATCGCCAAGCTGCCCGGCCTGGGGCCGCGTTCGGCGAAGCGGGCCGTTTTGCATCTGATCAAACGGCGCGAAGGCCTGATGGTCCCCTTGGCCCGCGCCATGGCCGAGGCGGCCGAGAAGATCAAGACCTGCTCGGTCTGCGGCAACGTCGATACCCAGGACCCCTGCGCCATCTGCAACGATTTAAGACGCGACGAAACACTCATCTGCGTGGTCGAACAGGTGGCCGACCTCTGGGCGCTGGAACGCACCCAGGCGTTTAAAGGGCGCTACCATGTTTTGGGCGGCACCCTTTCGGCGCTCGATGGAGTTGGGCCGGAAGACCTGGGCATTCCCAAGCTGGCCGCCAGAGCCGCCGATTCGAGAGTTGTGGAAGTGATTCTCGCCCTTTCGGCGACGGTCGACGGCCAGACCACGGCCCACTACATCGCCGATAGCCTGGAAAACGCCTGCGTCACGGTTTCCGGTCTCGCCCAGGGTGTTCCGGTCGGCGGCGAGCTAGACTATCTCGACGACGGCACCCTTTCCACAGCCCTTAGAAGCCGCAAGCCATTGAGTTAACCTTAATCGGCTGAGGCTTTGAGGAGATACTCGAACACGTCTTTCTGAAGAAAGCGCCCATAAGCTTCGAGGGCTTGCTTGAAGTTCTGGCTTTTCTTGATTTCAGCCAGCTTTACCGATATTTCGGCGGCCCGGGAAGCCAGGGGGGACTTCTTGGAAATCGCCAGATAGACCGGATTATCGCCAAAATGCGGATGGGCGACCTCGATTCGGTTTAGAACGCCATTCTCGGCAGCCCCCCAGAGTCCCATCAGTTCATCGCCCGCCAAAAAATCCACCCGGCCATGAACCACGGCCAAGGCCAGAAGACCGAAGCTGCTACGTTCTTCAAGATGAAACAGCCCATTGGCGGCCGCTTTATCAAAGGCCGGGGCGACACGGGCGTTGCGTATGCGTCCGATCCTTCGACCCTTCAAACTTTCAAGTTCGCCATCATAAACGGCGCTCGACCCTTTTTGACGCATCAGGCCCATTTGCAAGACAGTCAGAGGTTCGGCCGGATAGATCAGCGCCTTTTCCCGGTCGGGACTTTTGATCGCCGGAATCAAGGCGTCAATTTTACCCGCCGTAGCGCTCTTGAAAGCCCGTGCCCAATTGGTGATGCGAAACTGAGGCTCGATGCCAAGCGGCCTCAGAGTTTGCTGGATCAATTCGACCAGGATACCGGAGGGGTTGTTGTGCTCGTCCTTAATGATGTAAGGCGGGGCGACCAAGCCACCGATCACCATGACATCTTGAGCCGCAGCCCTTCCAGGTGAAGCTAAAAGGACAGCACAGAAAAGGAGTAGAGCTCCGATCCGATGACGTCTCAACAGCCGCTGACGTTCGCTCTGCATAAGCATGGCAGCCTCACTGGGTTTTATTTTTATATTTATCCCAAGAGCATAGCACAGATCGGGTGATTTCCCCAGGTTGGAGCCTAGAGGATTTATGATCGGTTAGAAATCGTCGCTCAGACTTGACCTTTAAACTCGGTCACATTGTCCATGGGGGCGGGCGGCTCGAGCGCTTCGGCGGGGCCGTCTTCTTCGAGCTCAACGTTGCGAATTTTCTCGCCGCGCTTCATCACCTTGTCGGCCGAGGTTTGAATCTGCTCGATATCCTTGGCCGCCTGATCGAAGTGGCGTTGCAGATTGTCGACCCGTCCGGTCAGGCGGGAGACATCGGTCATCATGGTTTCCACCTCTTTCTGGATCAGCCCGGCCTGTTCGCGCATCTGGGCGTCTTTCAACACGGCGCGCACGGTATTGAGCGTCGCCATCAGGGTGGTCGGCGAGACGATCCAGACCCGACGCTTGAAACTTTCCTCGACCACATTGCGGAAAGAGGCATGCAGCTCGGCATAGACCGCTTCGGAAGGCAGGAACATCAGGGCCGATTCGGCGGTTTCGCCGGGGATGACATATTTTTCGGCGATATCTTTAACGTGTTTGAGGATATCGGCGGAAAATGTCCGCCCCGCCTGCACCTTGGCCGCGTCGTCCTGCGCATTTTGTAACGCCTCGAAGCTCTCCAGAGGAAACTTCGAATCGATAACGATCGAGCCCGGCGGATTGGGCAGTTTCAGCAGACAATCGGCCCGTTTACCGTTGGATAGGCTGGCCTGGAATTCGTAAGCCGTCGGCGGCAGGGCGTTGACCACCAAATCGTTGAGCTGAATTTCGCCAAACGCCCCGCGGGCCTGTTTGTTGGCCAGGATGTCCTGCAAAGTGACCACCCGGCTCGATAGTTCGGTGAGGTTTTTCTGGGCCGCGTCGATCACCGCCAGCCGCTCTTGTAAAGCCGACATGGTGACATGGGTCCGCTGGGCATGGTCGGTCAGGCCGTCGCCCAACCGCTTGGAAACATCGCTCAGTCGCTCATCCAGCGCTTTGCTTAAAGCGCGTTCCTGGGCCTGGAGGCGCTCACCCAGGCCGTTCTGCGCGGCAATCTGATTTTCACCCAAAGCCTGAAGGCGCACCGCCAGCTCCGACTGAGCCTTGGCCAGATAGTCGGTGGCTTCGGCCATCCTCGCCGACTGATGGGCCGTCTCGCCGCGGCTCTTTTCACCCTTGCGATACAGAATAAAAAGCCCGACGACCAGAACCGTTCCGAGCGCCAGGACACTGATTTCAAAAGGCGTGAGGCCCCATGCGTCAATGTTTACCATTCGTTCTCCTCTGCGGTCACTTTGCCCCACATGTGGCGGAATGTCCAGAGTTCAGCATCCAATATGTTGTGGATGGATTGGATAGATGGAGATGCCTTGCCTCTGCCGCAATTGATTGACAGACTTGCCGCAACCGTTCTTTCGGAGGACCCCCGTTCCATGCGTATCGCCCCTTTCGCCCTCGCTTTCGCCTGCGCCCTTCAGGTTTCCACCGCCCTGGCCGAACCGATCGTTTCCCAGACCGGTAAAAATCCGGCGTTGACCCTTTATTCGAGCGGTTACGGACTGGTCCACGAAACCCGGTTGATCACGCTTGGCAAGGGAGCGCATGAAATTTCCCTCCAGGATCTGCCGCCGACAATCCGGCAAAATTCGGTCCTGGCGTCCGGCGACGGGCTGACCATTCAAAAACGTCTATTCGATTTCGGCACGATCAGCCCGGAGGCCCTGCTCAAACACTCACTTGGAAAAACCATCACGGTAATCAAAACCAACCCGCAGACCGGTGAAGAAGCGGAAATCGAAGCAACGGTCTTGAGCCTGCGGGGCGGTTTGATCTTAAAAATCGGCGAGCGGATTGAAACAGGCATTCCCGGGCGTCTGGCGTTTAAGGATATCCCCGAAGGATTGCTGGCAGAACCGGCGCTGACACTGATTGCCGATAGCGCCGAAGCGGGACCAAAAACCCTTGGCCTGACGTATATCGCTGACGGCCTCGATTGGAACGCCGCCTATGTGGCGCGGATCAACGACGCGGGAACGGCCCTCGACCTTACCGGTTTCGCCCAGTTGACCAACACAACGGACCGAACCTACGACGATGCGGAAATTCGCGTTGTGGCAGGCGAAATCCGACAGCCGAGAGCGCCCCGCGCGATGATGATGGATGCGGAAACCTCCCGGTTTGGCGGTCTGGCCGCCGCTCCTGCGGCAAAAACCGAATCTCTGGAACGCCAATCGACCGGCGAGCAGCATATTTACCGGCTGCCCGGCAAGGTGACGCTTCAAAGCCATCAGACCCAGCAAGTGACCTTGCTTGAAGCCGACGCCATCCCAGCCAAAACCGAGTATCTGTTCAGAAACGGCGTCTATCGCCAGCCGCTGCCCAAGAACGACAATGCTCAGCGCCCGGAAATTCGGGTAAGCTTCAAAAACGACAAGGCCTCGGGATTAGGCGTTCCCTTGCCTGCAGGATCGATTCGCACCTTCAAAGGCGAGGGGGCAGCGACCCTGTTTACCGGCGAGGCGTTCCTGAGCCGAAAGGCCGCGGGCGAAACCGCGGAACTGACCCTGGGCCGGGCCTTCGACATCACCTTGACCCGCAATCAGACCGATTTTCAGGTCAAAGACCCGAAAGGCCATGATCGCACCTTCGAGGCCGCCTGGAAACTCGACCTGACCAACGCTCATGACAAACCGGTGACGGTAGTGATCGAAGAATCCATGAGCGGCGCTTGGGAAGTGCTTAAGGAAAGCCATTCTCACAAAAAAGACGGCACGGCCACCGCCCGCTGGACGGTGACGCTGAAGCCCGGCGGGAAAGAAACGTTATCCTACCGGGTGCGCGTTGTGCCTAGATAAGCAGCCCGATCACCGCGCCGGTCAGGCAGGTCGCCAGGGTGCCGGAAATCAGGGTCTTAGGGCCGAGGGTGACAATTTCGCGCCGCCGATCCGGGGCCATAGCGGTAAGGCCGCCGATCATGATCCCCAGGCTGCCGAAGTTGGCGAAACCGCACATGGCGTAAACCATGATCAGCTGGGAACGGTCGCTCAAAGCCCCTTCAGGCAGTTTAGAAAGTTCCAGGTAGGCGAGAAATTCATTGAGCATGGTCTTGGTGCCCATAAGCGCCCCCGCCGTCGGCGCTTCTGCCCAGGGCACGCCCATCAGCCAAGTGATAGGCGCCATGATCCAGCCGAAAATTCGCTGCAGCGTCAGAGCTTCACCGCCCATTGCAGGGAATAGCCCGAGGATTTGGTTGACCAGGCTGACCAGGGCGACCAGCACGATCAGCATGGCGATGATGTTGATCAGAAGCTGCACCCCATCCATGGTGCCGCGGGTGATCGCCTCCATGGCGCCGCGCGGGCGGTCCTCGTCTTCGCCCAGACCGCCTTCGGTCGCCTCTTCCGTATCGGGCACCATCAACTTGGCGACCATGATGGCCGCCGGGGCCGAAACCAGCGAGGCGGTGAGGATATGACCCATGGAGCCGGGCACCACTTTGGCGATGAAAGCCGCATAGAGCGCCATGACGGTGCCTGCGATGGTCGCCATGCCACAGGTCATCACCATAAAAAGCTCCGAACGGTTGAGCTTGGCGAGGTAGGGACGGACCAAGAGCGGCGCTTCGACCATGCCGACGAAGACGTTGGCGGCGGCGGAAACCCCCACCGCGCCCCCGACACCGAGCGAGCGCTGCAAGGCCCAGGCGAATCCTTTGACCACGACCGGCAGGACTTTCCAGTGGAACAGCAGGGCCGAGAGGGCCGACATAATTAGCACCAGAGGCAGGGCCTGGGTCGCCAAAACGAAGGCCGCGCCGGGATAGCTCTCCTTAAACGGCAGGTCGCCGCCGCCGAGGTAGCCGAAGACGAATTGGGTCCCCGCCGTGGTTGCTGTCTGCAAGGCGACGACCAGATCGTTCAGCGCCAGAAATATCTGATGAAAAACCGGTATCTTGATCAGGACGACGGCGATGATCAGTTGCAGCCCGATCCCGGCGACAGGCGCTTTCCAGGACGCTGCGCTGCGGTTTTCGCTTAAAGTCCAGGCAATGGCGGTTAGGGCGATAAGCCCGAAAGCGCTTTGCAGAATTTCCATGGTTCCTCCCCGAATGGGCCGGATGATACCCGGATTCGCAGCGGACTCAAATCTTGACGACAACGCCCAACCGGCCTATGTGCTTGCCTTTAGAGACGGACAAACGACGGAAGAACCATGGCCATCCTGCCGATCATCACCGCCCCGGACCCGCGGCTTAAGAAAAAAGCCAGGCCGGTGGAGAAGGTGGACGACGAAATTCTCCAGCTTATGGACGACATGCTCGAGACCATGTACGACGCGCCGGGCATCGGTCTGGCCGCGCCTCAGGTCGGCGTTTTGAAGCGGGTCATCGTTCTCGACATCGCAAAGGAAGGCGAGGAGAAACAATCGCTCTGCCTGGCCAATCCCGAAGTCATTTGGGAGTCCGACGATATCCGCACCTATGAAGAAGGTTGCCTCTCGGTGCCCGAGCAGTATGCCGAGGTCAAACGCCCGGCCCAGATCAAGATCCGCTATATCGACCGGGAAAACGAGATTCGCGAAATGGACGCCGACGAGCTTCTGGCGACCTGTATCCAACACGAAATCGATCATCTGGACGGCGTATTGTTCGTCGATTACCTCTCCTCGCTCAAACGCAACATGATGATCCGCAAGGTCAAGAAACTGGTTAAAGACAAGGTGCCGGCTTAAGTGGTCGAAATCACCATTGGCCCCGATTTCTCCGACGCCGAAACGAAGGTCGCCGTCGGCGTCATTACTGCACAGATCACCGTTACGCCCTCCAGCGACCGATTGAACGCCCAGCTTGAGGCCGCCATTGAGGCCCGCCTCGCCGAGTTGGGCGAAGGGCCGGCCTCTATCGTCCCGCAGATCGCCGCCACCCGTAAGGCCTACAAAGCCTTCGGCAAGGACCCGGCCCGCTACCGCCCGGCGGCCGAGGCGCTGACCCGTCGACTGTTGCAGGGAAAAGGGCTTTACCGGATCAATAACGTGGTCGAGGTCAACAATCTGGTCTCGCTCAAAACCGGCATCTCCATCGGCGCTTTCGACCTTGCCGCCATTGAAGGCCCCATCGTCTTTCGGCGCGGTGGGAAAGGCGAGCCCTACGTCGGCATCGGTCGCGGCCCGTTGAACATCGAAGGGTTGCCGGTGTTTGCCGACGCCCAAGGCCCGTTCGGCAGCCCGACATCGGACTCGGAACGCACCAAAGTCACGGAAAAGGCCGGGCGCCTGCTGATGGTGCTGATCGGATTCGGCGAGAACCCCGACATCGAACCCGCTATGACCGAAATGGTCGGCTTACTGCAGGAGCACTGTGGGGCTAAAGGTGTCGAGGCGGAGATCGTCTCCAACCTATAATCCGTGTTTACCGATCAACCGCCGGAACTGGTGGTAGCCCAGGCCGAGGCGTTTGGCGGCTTCGGTTTGGTTGTGGCGGGTGACGGCCAGAGCACGGGTCAAAAGGTCTTTTTCATAACCATCGACAGCCGCGCGGAAATCATCCGGCAGCGGGGTCTCTGCGGGTTCGGGACGCTCGTCTTCCATGGCCTCGCGCCAGGGGCTGGCGAAGGGATCGAAGACAATGGCGTCGAGCGGTTCGTCAAGCGATCCATGGCGATGAACGCTCCGCTCGACGGCGTTTTTCAGCTCGCGGATATTCCCCGGCCAGCGGTGGGCGAGCAGAGCGGTTTCCGCTTCCGGCGTAAAACCAGGAAACAACGGCCGGTCGAGTTCGCGGGTCATCTCCAAGGCAAAGGCGAGGGCTAGAGGCAAGATATCGCCGGGGCGCGCTCTGAGCGGCGGCACGTTGACCACATCGAAGGCCAACCGGTCCAACAAATCGGCCCTGAACAAGCCTTCGCTCGCTTTCTTGGGAAGGTCCACGTTGGTCACCCCGACCACCCGCACATCCACCGTCAGGGTTTCCGAACCACCGACCCGCTCAAACTCGCCGTATTCCAGCACCCGCAAAATCTTTTCCTGGGTTTCGGGCTGAGCGGTGGCGATCTCATCGAGGATCAGGGTCCCCCCGTCGGCCCGCTCAAAACGACCCAGGTGACGCCCTTCGGCTCCGGTGAACGATCCCGCCTCGTGACCGAACAATTCGGAATCGAGCAGCGACGGGGTGAGCGCGGCGCAATTAACCTTGAGGCAGGGACCATCCCACCGCCGGGAGAGAAAATGCAGACGCTCGGCAACCCTTTCCTTGCCCGACCCCCGCTCGCCAATCACCAAACAGGGCTTATCGAGCCCCGCCAGATGGGAAACCTGATCGAGAATAGCGAGAAACGCCGGATCTTCGCCGAGCATGGGTTGGGGTTCAGACATAAACAAATAATAGCGATATTCGCTAATATTTAAAAGAACGACTTATCGTTATTCGCTATTATTCAATCTGACCTATTTTAAAATACAGTAAAATCAATAAGTTAATGGTTTGGCACGGCAGCTGCAATGTCTTTAGCAAACCGCAACCCTCAACACCAAGGATACGGACAATGGGTATCTTCTCGCGCTTTACAGACATTATGAACGCCAACCTCAACTCCCTGCTCGACCGGGCCGAAGACCCGGAAAAAATGGCCCGCCTGATGATTCAGGAGATGGAGGAAACGCTGGTCGAGGTCCGTTCCTCGGCGGTTAAGTCCATTGCCGATAGGAAAGAGATCGAGCGCCGCCTCGCCAAACTGAAAGAGGGCGAGAAGGAATGGGCCGAGAAGGCCGAATTCGCCATCGCCAAGGGTCGCGAAGATCTGGCCAAGGGCGCCCTGGTCGCCAAGCGCAAACTCTCCGACCAAGCCACCGCGCTTGAAGCCGAACTGGTCGTGGTCGAAGAGTCCCTAGAGAAATACAATGAAGACATGGGGCGGCTTCAGACCAAGCTGGAAGAAGCCAAGGCCAAGCGCAAGTCCATCGAAATTCGCATGCAGTCGGCGGAAAAGCGGGTCCATATCCGCAAAACCCTGAACGACGGCCGGGTCGATGAGGCGCTGTCGCGCTTCGATAGCCTGGAACGGCGCATCGACGGACTGGAAGCCGATGCCGAAGCCTACGACCTCGGCAAGGACACCGCCAAGACGCTCGAACAGGAGTTCGCCGATCTCGAAGCGGAAAACGGCATCGAGGACGAACTGGCCGCCCTTAAGAAAAAAATGAGCAAGAAGAAGGCTTCCTAACCAACGCCAGTCGTGGTTGAGTGACAAGATCAGAGTTCGTGGCTGATTTAAATATTAAGCTAAGGAAGGCATTAGGCGATGTTCGTCGGTTCATTTTCATTCATCATGATGGTTTTGCTGCTGACGATTGTCGCGCCGCTCTGGATCGTCTTTCACTACATCACCCGGTGGAAGCAGATGAAAAACGAAGAACCCGGCGAAGGCCGCATTGTCGTCGACCGCGACACGCTCGAAGACCTCGCCGCCACGGCAGTCAAGTTGGAAAATCGGATCAACAACCTTGAAACCCTTTTGGACGCGGAAGCGCCGGGCTGGAGGGAAAAATGAGTCGCCATAAAAAATACCGTAATGATAGCCACCCCTGCCGCAAGAATGGCGTAGTGCGCCGCGTAACCGGCGCTTTAGCTCAACAATGGGGGCTCGAGCGCAAATGGGTGCTGTTCGGCTTCATCGTCGGGCTGGTGGTCAATGCGCCGCTGACTCTGTGCCTATTCCTGCTCGCTTGGTTCTGGACCGACCATCCGGGTAAGATAGAGCATTGGTGGGGTCATCTGCGCGGAACCTTTTCACCCCGCTACCGGACGGCGCACGCTCATGCGGGTCCTTCTCCCGACTATGCCGGAGCCCACGAACGGGAACAGCCCTTCGAGGCCGATCCTTTCTTCGCCGACCTCAAACGCAAGTTCAAGGATCTGGAAGAACGGGCGGGCAAGATGGAGGAACAGGTGTCCTCCGATGAGTACGAACTGCGCAAAGAATTCAAGAAGATGGAAGACTAATCCCGCTTTCCCCCTTGAATTTTCACCCCTTTAAGACTTATCCCTAACGAGGGACGCGCCAATCAGGAGGAATGACGACGTGGTTTCGATCAGTGAGTTGACCAGCGGTTTTACCGACAGGATTCGCGAAGGCGGATGGCTTTCGAAAGTCCTGCTCCCGTTAACCGTCGTCATCTTGATCGGCGCGGCGCTTTATTATCCCGTCGGCATGGCTCTGACCCACACCATCGACGACGATACCGCCTTCCAAGCCGAGGCTCCCGAAGGCGGCAGCCGGTCGGTAGCCATCGCCGCCAGCCTGATCGACCGCGAGATCAACGACTACCGCTGGACCGCCAACGACCCCTTCTTCCTACCCGGCGCAGCACTCGACAATATGCCCAACTACCAACAGGGCATTGTCTCGGCACTGTCGCGTTTCGCCATTGAAATGTCCGACCAGATCGGCCGCACCCGGGGATCCTCGCAAGTGGACGTGGACCTCGAAAAGGCGGCTGGTCTGTTGAAATACTCCGGCACCATCTGGGTTTTCGACTTCTCCACCTCACTCGCCCCGACGGCAACCTCCGAAGCCCAATACCGGGCCGCCATGAAGGCGCTTAAAAGCTACAACCAACGCCTTTCCGAAGGGCAGGCGGTTTTCGAGCGGCGGGCCGACAACCTGCAGGCGACTCTCGAGCGCATCGCCGCCGACCTGGGCTCCTCAAGCGCCATCATCGAGCGCCATGTGGCGGATAATGCAGGCGGCCTCATCGATCTGACGGCCGACGATATTTTCTACCGCACCAAGGGGCGGATTTACGGCTATTACCTGCTGCTCCGCGAGTTGGGTTTCGACTATGCCGAAGTCCTGCAGGAAAAATCTCTCGAGGCATCCTGGGCGCAACTGATGCACTCGCTTCAATCCGGGGCCGAATTGCAGCCCTTCATCGTCGCCAACGGCGGCACCGAAGGACAGATTGTCCCCAACCACCTATTGAACCAGGGCTTTTACCTGCTGCGCGCCCGAACCCAGTTGAAAGAAGTCAGCAATATTCTGCTGAAGTAAAGTCTCTAGCCCAGCAACGCTTGATCTTTCGGTGATTCTGCCCCAAATAGATAGGCAACGAGAGATAGCGTCCGTGCCCGCGGACTTATAGTGAAAGGCAGACTATGTTCATTCAGACCGAAGCTACGCCTAACCCGGCAACCCTTAAATTCATTCCCGGCGTCGATGTCATGGGATCCGGCACCGCCAATTTCGAAAGCGCAGACCGCGCCGGCCGCTCGCCGCTCGCTCAGGCTCTGTTCGCCGTCGAGGGTATCGGCGGGGTTTTCCTCGGCTCCGATTTCATCACAGTGACCAGCACTGGCGAAAAAGACTGGGAGCTTCTGAAGCCTGAAGTTCTCGGCGCCATCATGGACCACTTCTCTTCCGACAAGCCGGTCATCGAACAGGTCGAGGAAACCAGCGACGACACAGATGACGACGGAATCGTTATGCAGATTAAAGAGCTGCTGGAAACCCGGGTCCGCCCGGCAGTCGCCCAGGACGGCGGCGACATCACCTTCCACGGTTTTGAAGACGGCATCGTTTATCTGACCATGCAGGGTTCCTGCTCCGGCTGTCCGAGCGCCTCGGCGACGCTTAAGCATGGCATCGAAAACATGCTCAAGTACTACATCCCCGAGGTCATGGAAGTCCGCCCGGTTGAATAGTAAACCCCGAGCAGGTCGCCAGACCTGCGACGACGGTTTACGGCAACAAAGTAAACCCCGAGCAGGTCGCCAGACCCATGGCGACGGTTTACGGTGAAATAGGTGATCTCCATCTTTTTCCCCTCCCCCTAAAAGGGAGGCGAAGGAGTGTGATGCGGCGACAACCATTATCATCCACCTTGTGGATTATTTAGCCCTGAAAAACCAATAGGTTGGAAAGGACGCCGGGATTGGCGTCCTTTTTTGATATTTTTTCCTAAAATTGTAAGGTGATTTTTTTAAGCGAATCCCATATATTGCGCCGCAGCGATACGGCCCCGCAGCCGTTTGTCATGGGGATTCCCTTGATTTGCACACCGCACGAGGGAACGAGAACAGACGTTAGTAAGGATTATTTTTCCTGGGTCTGCCAATGAGGCAGCGAAACGTTTTGGAACCATAGATTAGGATTCGGCACAAACCATCATGAAACGAAAGCTCGTTTTTGAGCGCGCCATGCTCGGCCTTCTGGTCGGCTGCGTCGCGGCTTATACCGGTTTTGTCATCCAGAATCCCGTGGAGCGCAAAGCCGCCATCTCAAACCCCGCTCTTCTGGCTGAGGCCTATGAGGCCGCCGCCGTTATTACGGACGCTGGCCAGACCCTGGCGCTACGCCCCGTCGAAGTGGTGCCCCTGGCCAAGAAC
>CBDUMN010000031.1:0-36747 GCA_965368335.1 uncultured Rhodospirillales bacterium | reverse complement strand
AGATGGACCGCTTCCTGATGCACGTCCTCATCACCTATCCGTCGGTCGAGGACGAAGTCGAGGTGATCAAGCTGGTCCGCGGCGAGGAGACGGCGGCCGCGGCGGCGGGAGAAACGAAACAGAAGACCGAGCCACCGCCAGTCATTCCGCAGGAAGCGATCTTCTCCGCGCGGCGCGAGATTTCGGCGATCCATGTCTCCGAGGCGATGGAGCGCTACATGGCGGACCTCGTCTACGCGACCCGGACGCCGGAGGTCTATTCGCCCGATCTCGCCCGATGGATCGAGATCGGCGGTGTATTTGGCTTGGCCTGTCACTTTTTCGATGCCGTCGATCAACGGGATACGTGCGCCGGCGGCCTTGTTGGGGGTGGGGATATCGGTCATGCGGCGACCTCCCGGTTGATCTGAACGGCGGCGGCTTTAACGGACTCGATGATTTTCACATAACCGGTACAGCGACAGATATTGCCTTCCAGCGCTTTCTTAATCTGATCTTCGTTGGGAGCTGGGTTGTCGCGCAGCAGGGCTTCCGAAGCCATGATCATCCCCGGTGTGCAGAACCCGCACTGGCTGCCGAGGTGCTCGTTAAACGCAGCTTGCAGAGCTGAGAGGCGGCCCTGTTTGGCGAGAGATTCGACCGTTTCAATGGATTTGCCTTCAGCCTTGTGGGCTAGGGTGATGCAGGAGAGCAAAGGCTGCCCATCAACGAGAATCGTGCAAGCGCCGCACTCGCCGCCGTCACATCCCTGTTTGGTGCCGGTCAAGCCGACCGTTTCCCGCAGATAGTCCACCAACAGCATATTATGGGGGACCAAATCCTCCCGTTCACGGCCATTGATTTTTAGCCGTAGTATCGATTTCATTGACCGAATCCTCGCTTTTAAAAACGGCTCAAAGTTTGGAATATAAATAGTTTGGCGTCAAACTATTTTTCTAAAAAGAAACTTAGTTTGAGAATAGTGTTTCCATGGCGTCGGCAATGTCTTCGGCATAAAGGTCGCGGAAAAAGTGATCGGCGTCTTGGATCAGGGTGAAAGAAAGCGATTTGGACTTTTTCGCCATGGGTGCGACGGCTTCTGACAAGCCTGCTACGACCTTATCGGCGGACCCGGCGACAACCAGCGTAGGCACATTGATCTGGGGGAGGAGATTAGGGGTATGAAAGCGCGGGTCGGGTCTGTGGTAGGAAAGGAAGGTTTCCGGCGTCGCATCGGTGCAGGGGCAATGGAGTAGCGACACGTATTCGATGGTCTGGCCGCCGCGGCCTTCGGTGATGGCTTTTTGCGCCTTGTCGATGACCCGGTCGAGTAGCTTTTCGTAGCGGTCCGCATAGTCTTTGATCGCCTTGCCCTGGCTCCAGGTCATGGGGGCGAGAAGGACGACGTGCGAAACCATAGAGTCGGGCCGTTCGGCTGCGAACCATGCGGTTTGATTGCCGCCTCGGGAATGGCCGAACAGAACAACGTTGCTTGCGCCTTTTGACCTGAGCCAATCGACCCAAGCGCCGATTTCGTCGAGGGCGTCGGTGTGTAAATGGGTGTGGCGGGTTCTACAGGGATAGAAGCCTTCTCGCCTGTCTTGGCCCAAGGACAAGGTAATAGACAGGGAATTCCACCCTCTTTCGGCAAAGACGGTTTGGAGGCCCGTGAGGGTCTCCATTTTGCCATGACCGAGCGTGCCATGGGTCATCAGGATGACCCCGTTTTTAAGTTCGCTCCCTTCAGATAAGGCCAACTCACCGGTGAGGGTTAGCCCTTTGTAAGGGATTGAAACGGTTTCGGCGGACGCGTCACTGGCGCCCAAAAAGCAGAACAGTGACAGTGTTGCTCTGATCGCTTTTTTGAGCATTCTGGGGACTGACTCGGCCATAGACCGTTTGGGTCTCTAAGTCAGTTCCCGATCGCTTTCCAAGATGTGCTGAACCAGCCAATCTCGCAAAACGATCAGGGTTTCGATGATGGTTTCCTGTGTCTTGGCCTCCTGTAAACCTTTGCGAAGCTCATTCATTTGACGCAGCATCTTGGCGTGCTCTGCCTTGTGTTCGCGGGCCCCTTCGAGGCCCTTTTCCTCCATAAAGGCGTCTTCGTTGATAAAGTGAAAGCGGGTGTGGGAAAGAAGTTCGTCAAAACTCATCATCAGAGTGCTTTTGTCGGTACCGGCCTGAGCGGCGCGGTAAAGCGCGTTGTACATGTCAATCCACATAATGTGGTCGCGGTCTAGTTCGTCAATCCCGAGTCCAAAGTCGTCGTTCCATTCAATAATGCCCATTTAGCGGCCCCCACCTAGTCTGAATCGGTCACACTATATCCATAAATAAATTGTGGATATAGGAATTCGGTCAAGTCGGTAGAGTGACTCTAAGGTGGGGTACTAAAAAGGGTAATTGACAACAAAAAACCCAACGACCGGGGCCGTTGGGTTGACGGGCGTTTACGTTACGCCTGATAAGAAAAGCGCGGTTGGCGCTTAGTCGATCACCGAAAGATTTTCGGCGGCTTCTTTGCCGTTGCGGCCCGGGGTCAGTTCGTAGCTGACTTTCTGACCTTCGTTCAAGGTCGAGAGGCCGGAGCGCTCAACAGCGGAGATGTGGACGAAAGCGTCTTTGCCGCCATCTTCCGGTTCGATGAAGCCGTAGCCTTTGGTGGCGTTAAACCACTTAACAGTGCCGTTTGCCATGTCTGTGTTTCCTTTCATTACTAAAACACGAAACTCTTTAACGATACGCGGTCCGGCAACCCACCGGGCCGCATGAGAAACGTTCACAATGTCAGGAAAGCAACTTGGCGAACCGACCGAAACGGTGGTCTATCAGGCGCACACCAAGACGAATGCGTAACGTAGTTCGGCGATATTCCTGTGTTTTTGCAGGGAAGTCAAGTCAGCCGAGTATGAACTGATTGTTTCAACCGCCTTTAAATGTCCTTGCATTCATCGAAAACCCGCCTTGCGCAGAACTGGCATTGTTCCGGGTTCATTTTTCGCATGATCCGTGGAATGGCTTGTTTTTTGGAAGCAAAGACATTCTGTCGTCCGATGGCCTGGAGGTAGCCGCCACGTTTAAGGAAGGCCTTATCGTCCAGGTTGAGGCCGCAGAGATAGAACCCGCCGTTGCGGTCGCGCCATTTGCGGGCTTCCTGGGCGAGAAACTCCGCGCCGGTGATGTCGAGCGCATTGACCCCGTCGCAAACCAAAAGCACATGGCGGCAGGAGGTGTCGTGTTGGGCAATGGCGTTCAAGCGCTCTTCCAGCGCGTTGACCGAGCCGAAGAAAATCGCTCCGCCTACTTCGAGAACGTCGAGCTGCATGCAGCGCCGGGTGGACAGTGGGGCGACCGGCATGAAGCGCTTGGGCTGGGCGTCCGGGTTTGGGGCCAGGGAGTGGACCCGCGGATTGGCCGCCTTGTTGAGATACATCAGCAGCGAAAGCAACATGCCCGCATAGATGGCGAACTCGAGATCGAGCAGCAGCGTTGCGCCGAAGGTGACGGCCAGCAGGACGCCTTCCTCTCGGCTGGTTTTGAGGATTGTCCCGATATGGTGCCAGTCGATCAGGTTGTAAGCGACGATCAGGATGATGGCGGCCATGGAGGGGATCGGGATATAGGCGGTCAGCGGCGCGATAGTCAACAGGGCGGCGGCCAGGATCAGCGCCGCAAGAATGGCTGCGACCGGCGTCCGTGCGCCTGCTTCGTAGTTGACGCCCGAGCGGTTGAACGAGCCCGATCCGGCGTAAGAAGAGAAGAAACTACCGACCATGTTGGACAGCCCCTGGCCGATGAACTCCTGATTGCCGTCGATGGTCTGGCGGCTCTTGGTGGCGATGGAGCGGCCGATGGAAACCGCCTCGATCAGGCCGAGCACTGCCACGGCCAGAGCCTCGGGTGCGAGTTGGCGCAGCGTGGCGAGGGAGAAATCGGGGCTGGAAAGCGGCGGCAGTTGGGCCGGGATCGCCCCGACCAGCGGCACCCCATGATCGGCCGCGCCGAGCCATAGGCAGCCAAACCCACCGGCCAAAATGGCAGCCAGCATATAGGGTGCTTTGGGCAGAAATATCTTGAAGGTCAGGGCGATGACCAAGGTTCCGCCCGCTACGCCGATTACCCAGAGGTTGGCGCTGGGCAGGCCGAGGAAAATGTCCCACCAGGTATGGAGAAAAGACTCGCCCTGCGGCACCTGAACGCCCAGCGCATGCTTGATCTGGCTTGTGGCGATCAGGATGGCCGCCCCGGCGGTAAAGCCGACGACGACGGTGTGAGAGAGAAAGTTGACCAAACGCCCGAGCCGCGCCAGCCCGAAAGCGAACTGATAGACCCCGGCCAGGAAGGTCAGGGTGAGGGCCATCTGGATGAATTCGGGACTGCCCGGTTCGGCATGGTGCGAGACGGTCGAAAAAACGACGATTGAAATTGCGGTGGTCGGCCCCGAAACCAGATGTTTGGATGAGCCGAAAAGTGCGGCGATGATCGGCGTCACGATGGCGGTATAGAGTCCATACTGAGGCGGCAACCCGGCGATCATGGCGAAGGCCACACCTTGGGGAAGCACGATGACCGCGCCGGTAATAGCGGCGATCAGGTCGGCCCGGAGGGTCTGCCGGTCGACTTCTCCAAGCCAGCGCAAAAAAGGAAAGACGTGACGCGCCCAGTTCCGGCGCGCCGCCGGGAGGGCTTGGATCTTGGCGTAGGACATGGGGGGATATCCACTCGCGAGCAATTTTATTAGGTTCCCGTGATATACGCCTGAAAAACAGGGATTCCAAGGGAAAAATGCTGCGAAGCAACAAAGAATTTATTGCGCCGCACACAAGCCTTTGAAAAGAGCCGTTTTCCTCTGAGTGTGCCCCCTTAAGGTTTAATGCCGTTTTGCGCCATATATAGCGACTGGTTGGTCTGTTGGCCAATGATAGACCGTGCTGTTGCTTTGCTCCGTGCCCTTTTGTTCGTCGGTATGGGATTTGCCGCCCATACCCAGAGAAACGGTCCGCCGCCCGTTGTGTAAGGAAATGAGCCTTCCGAGATTATGCTAAATGCGCTCCACGTCTACGTCGGTGGTGCGTTTTCCGTAGTGATCGTCCAGCTTGGCGTTCCGTTTAAACGGCTTGGCGGCTTTCCGTTTTTCGGGGGGTGGCGTCGGACGGGCCTCTTCTGGGTGATTGGACGCGCAACAAGCCATCTGCCAGAAGGTTTCGGTGCTGTGCAGCCAAAACCGCCAGGACTCATAAACGACCGTCTGCTGGAATTTCAAAGCAGGACCAAACCAGTTCAACATCTCTAAAGTCTCCGCTTCCGGTTATCTGGACGATTATAGCAGAAACGGACGAGTTTTTCACCGCTCAAAAAGAAGAGGAGAGGGATGCCAAAACATCATGCGTGGGTGTGACGGAGCTAAGGTGTTCCCTTTATTCCCCTTCGGTAATCCGTTTCCAGCAGGCGTCTTGTTCTTCTTTGGGGATGGAGGCGGAGGCGGTTTCTAGTTGTTGTATGACTTTTTCGGCCTCGGGATAGGTTTTGTGGAGGATGAGGAAGACGTCATTTTGGGAAATCGATGTTGAGGCGATATTTTCGATAGGGGTGGTTTCGAGGATTTCTCTTGCCGGTTCGGCATAGTCGATCACGTAGTCGCCCCGCCCGGCCTTGAGCATGGCGAAGGCGGTTTTGTGGTTTCGTGCGCTTAAAAGCTCTACTCCATTGGCCGGGTCGGCGGCGTATTTGGCGAGGCCGCCGTAGCTGTAGCCGTGGATGGCGATAACCCTTTTGCCCCGCATTTGCTCTCTGGTGGCGATAGGAGGCGCGGGTTCTTTGTGGAAAATTCTGAGATCGACCACGGCCACCGGTTTTTTGCTTAGGTAGCAACAGTTCTTAAGGGCCGAGGCGTTGACCAGAATGGAGAACTTGGAAGCGCCGTTTCTGAGATTTCTAAACATCCGGGCTGCCGGATAGTCTTTGGGGCGCCAGGGGATATTCACTTCCTTGAAAATATGGTCGGCGATGCAGACAAGAGGATTTTTCAGCTTGCCCTTCTCGTCCCGTTTGGTTGTCCAGACCGACACGTCGGGATAAGCATATTCAATTTCCTCAGCGGCCTTTGCCGAGGGGGGCGTAAGCAAAATGACAATGGTGGCCAGTAAAGCGACGCCAAGAGGGAAGGGGGTGTTTTTCATGCCTGCCTTTGTTTTGAGGCTTAATCGCGTTCATTTCTTGGTGGAGTGTTCAACTCAGGACGTGAATATAGGGGGTCCTCAAAAGATTTGATAGCGGCCAAGCAGATAGAGGCATCCGTTTGATCTGAGTTGGAGGGGTTCTAAATTGGGGCGCCTTTATCGTCCGCTATAAAGGTAGACCGAGATTGTTGCGCATTTTGGTGAGCGTGGTTTCTAGGGCTTGACGTTCTTCGGGGGTGACATCTCTCAACACCCGATTGGTATGGGCGAGGACCGTATGGCGCACGGTTTCGTATTTTTCCTGGCCGGTTTCGGTTAGCGAGATGGAGCGTACCCGGCCGTCGCCTTCACCGCGTTTGCGCACCAGCAGACCTTCTTCTTCCATACGGTCGATCAGGTGGCTGGCGGTTGATTGCTCGATCATGGCGTATTCGGCCAGTTCGTTGACCGTCACTTCGGTTTCGGCCGCCAGCACGGCCAATACGCGCCAGTTGGAGATGGTCAGGCCGAATTTCTTTAGATCAGTCTTCAGCATTTGATTGAGGCTGAAGGTCAGTCGGCTCATCAGATAGGGGAGAATGCGGTCCAGTACGACGCCCGTTTTGCTGCCGATGGCGGGGAGGAGGCTGTCGTCCTCCGACGGGGCCTGTTCGGGCGATTGTTTAGGCTGGTCGGTCACCTGCTTTATCCGTCTTTCTTTCAACACTCTGATGAATCTGCATGTTTCTGCTGAGAGAAACAACCTTCATGCCGCCCTTAATTGACAGACGTGTGGCGTCTTTTAGAAAAAGTATATCAATTTTCATATATCTAGTGTATAAACTTCATCAGGCGCTTTTTGAGGCGCAGTTGAAATTTTTAAAAGACCGTAGGGAAAACTACGGCGATCAAAGACCGGCAGGGCTATGCCGTCGGTCAGGCAACAGGTTGAAGGCGATCCGATTTTTCTTTTCAGAAAGAAAAAGAGTAGGTCGGTCCTCTTTCGATCCAGCGTAATAGAAGGGGTGTACGATGCGGGAACTCATCATTGTTGGCCGCGGCGGGCAGGGGGCCCAGACAGCGGGAATTCAGTTGGCTCAGGCCTTTTACAGCGGCGGGCTCTATGTGCAGACCTTCGCCACCTATGGCGGAGCACGGCGTGGGACGCCGGTTTTCTCGTCTCTTCGTGTGGATGAGACGCCGATTCGGTTGCGCTGCGATATTGAGCGGGCCGACGCCCTTTTGGTTTTCGATGAAACGCTTCTCGATCCGCTGATTTTGGGGCGTGTCGACAGCAACACCCAGATTGTCGTCAATTCGGCCAAACCGGCTTCGGCGTTCGCCGATCTCGGCGATTACAATATCTCGACCATCGACGGCCTTGAGATCGCCACGCGCACCGGCATGGGCAAGGTGGTGAACTCGGCTTTGCTCGGCGCTTTCATTGCAACGCTCGGTAACCTGGACCTCGAAACCCTCTGTCGGGTGATCGAAGAGACCGCGCCGGTCAAGCATCAGGAAAACGTCGAATCCTGCCGCGATGCCTATCAACAGATTCAGACGAAAAAGGCGGCGTGACCATGACACATCAATCTCCCCTTTGGACCAACGCCACCTCGGAAGCCCGGCTGACCGGCACCTGGCGCAGCGCCATGCCACAGTACAAAAACCTGCCCTCGCCTTGCCGGGGCGCTTGTCCGGTAGGCGGGCGGATCGCCGAATGGATTCGTGAAATCGAGCTGGGCAATCCCAAGCAAGCCTGGACTATTCTGGTCGACAACAACCCGTTTCCGGCCATTGCCGGGCGTATTTGCCATCACCCCTGCGAAACCAGTTGTAACCGCAATGGGCTCGATGAAACTGTCGGTATCTGCAGCCTGGAGCGCCATGTGGGCGATCTGGCGCTCAAAGAAGGCTGGGCTTATCCCGCCCCCGTCAAAGAACGGAAGGAATCCATCGCCGTGGTCGGCGGCGGGCCGGCCGGTCTTTCAGCCTGCTATCAGCTAAGGCGCTTGGGCTACAAGGTTTCGCTCTACGAATCGCAAGAAAAACTGGGCGGTCTTCTGCGCTACGGCATTCCCGCCTACCGGCTGGAAAAGAAAATTCTCGATGGTGAAATTCAGCGCATCCTCGATATGGGCGTCGATCTTCACCTCAACGCCGAAGTCGGCTCGGCCGAAGCGCTCAAGCAACTCCACGAAGAACATGACGCGGTTTATCTCGCCACCGGGGCGAGCCGGTCGAAGAACCTTCCCGGTCTTGACTATGGCCAGCCCTGGGTGATGGATAGCGCAGAATTTCTGGCCGATACCAATGCTGGAAAATCCTGCGACTTGGGTAAAGATCTGGTGGTGATCGGCGGCGGTAGCGCGGCTATGGACGTAGCCCGCACCGCCCGTCGGTTAGGCCGCAACGTGACGGTCCTGTCCCTGGAGCCCGAAAATCTGCTGCCCGCCCATGAGGTTGAGGTGGTCGAGGCCAAGGAAGAGGCGATCACCTTTGTTGCCGGCGCAATGATGCAGTCGGTTGAGGCAAACGGCGACGGCATCACGCTTAAATGCATCAAGGTCGAGTTCAAGCCGGGTGAGAAGCGCGGTCAGTTCACCATCGACCCGATCAAGGGCAGCGAGTTCGAGCTTTCGGCCCATGGCATCATCCCCTCCATTGGGCAGGATGCCGATCTGGACCGCTGGCAGGCGTTGCTCGATGCGGCCGGCCCGGTGATCTCGACCGATGGCGACTGGCAAACCTCGACGCCGGGCATCTATGCGGGCGGCGATGTGGCCAGTATGGATCGTTTCGTCACCCAGGCCGTCGGTATGGGCAAGGAGGCCGCCTGGGCCATCGCCCGCGGGATCGATGCGCAATCGGCTCCCGCGTTACCGCAGATGGATCGGCTGGCGCCTTATGAGGTGATCAACACCAGCTATCACTCCAAAGACAGCCGCCATGCGGCCGACAATATGGAGGTTGTGGCCCGGCTCCAGACTTTCGATGAGGTGCAACAGCCGTTGAGCCAGGAAGAGGCGGTGGCCGAGGCCGGGCGCTGTTTTAGCTGCGGCACCTGTATCTACTGCGACAACTGCTATCTCTATTGCCCCGATATGGCGATTACCAAGCTTGAGCGCGGCTATGAGGTCAAAGACGACTACTGCAAGGGGTGTGGACTCTGCGTGGCGGAATGCCCGACCGGCTCCATCGCCATGTATAAGGAGCAAAAGGCATGAACGCGATCTCCAACAAAATGCTGCTGAGCGGCAACCATGCCGTCTCCTGGGCCGTCAAACTGGTGCAGCCCGACGTCGCGCCGGTCTATCCCATCACCCCGCAAACCCCGATTCTGGAAAAGATCACCGAGTTTGCGAGCCGGGGTGAAATCTCCACCGAACTGGTGACGCCCGAGTCCGAACATTCGGCGATGGCCGCCTGCATCAGCGCCTCTCTGACCGGCGCGCGGGTGTTTACCGCCACCTCGTCGCAGGGCCTTTTGCTGATGCACGAACTGTTGCATTACGCCTCGGGAGCGCGCGCGCCGATTGTCATGTTTAACGTCAACCGCACACCCGCTTCGCCCTGGGGCTTCTGGCCTGACCAGTTGGATAGTCTGGCGCAGCGCGACACCGGCTGGATTCAGCTCTACAGCGAAAGCCCGCAGGAGTCGCTCGATAGCGTCATCCAGGCTTACCGGATCGCCGAGGCGGTGGGCCTTCCGACGATGATTTCCCACGACGCCTTTTATGTTTCCCATTCGCTCGAAGTGGTCGAGGTGCCGGAAGAAAAGCTGGTGCGCGACTTCCTGCCCGACTATGAGCCGGAAAATATGCTCGACGTTGAAATGGGCCGTTCCTTTGGGGCGCCCATCGACCAAAAGACCTGGAACCGCAGCCGCCGTGAAATGGCCGCCTCGTTCGCCAAGGTGGAGGCCCAGGTCAACGCCGCTGGGAAAGACTGGGGCGATGTCACGGGCCGGTCCTACGGTGCGCTCGAAGAATATCGCACCGAGGGGGCCGAGGTGATAATCGCTACCATGGGTTCCATGTGCGGCACGGCGAGGGTCGCCGTTGACGCTCTGCGCGATCAGGGGCTGGCCGTCGGGCTGCTTAAAGTGCGTCAGTTCCGGCCGTTCCCCAACGACAGCATCCGTCAGGCCCTGCAAGGGGCCGCTTCGGTTGTGGTGCTCGACCGCAACTACTCGCCGGGTATGGGCGGCGTTCTCCATCAAGAGCTGAAAGGCGCGCTCTACGGCATGAACGATACGCCGCGTTTGCATGGACTTCTCGCCGGGGTCGGCGGGATGAACGTCCCACCCGAAAAGATCGTCAGCCTGGTTGAGCAATACAAAAACGCCGAACCTTCCGTCGAATCCCAGTGGGTGGAGTAAGAAAGATGATGGAACAGATTGAATATCAAGATCAGGGCCAGTTCTTCTCCGGCCATGTCGCCTGCGCCGGATGTGCGGAAGCCGTTTCGCTGCGCGTTATCCTCAATACCGTTGGTTCCGATGCGGTGGCCGTTGTGCCGCCGTCCTGCACCGCCGTCATCTGCGGCGGCTATCCGTTCAGTTCGGTGAAAATTCCCGTTTATCACACGACGCTGGAATCGGGCGCGGCTTCGGCCACCGGGGTTAAGCGGGCGCTGATCAAGAAAGGCAAGCCGGACACCACGGTTCTCTGTCTGGCGGGCGATGGCGGCACTTACGACATCGGCCTCCAGGCGCTCTCGTCGGCCGCCGAGCGCAACGAAGACATCCTCTACATCTGCTTCGATAACGAAGGCTACATGAATACCGGTGGGCAGAAAAGCTCGTCCACCCCGGTCAATGCGGTTACCGGAAGCACCCCGGCCGGTAAGGATACCCGCAAGAAGAACATGCTGGAAATCCTCGCCGCCCACCGCATTCCTTACGTGGCGACCGCCAGCCCCTCGGACTTGAACGACATGGCCGCCAAGGTCAAGAAGGCCCAGGGCATGAAGGGCACCAAGGTGATTATCATCCTCATCCCCTGCCTGCCCGGCTGGGGCGTGGCCGACAACTCCGCCGTCGGCGTCGCCCGCATGGCCGTCGACTCGGGCGTCTTTCCGTTGTTCGAGATAGAAGGGGGGCTCAAATACACGATGACCCATACCGAACGGACGCTCCCGGTCAAAAACTACCTCAGCGTCCAAAAACGCTACCGCAACCTCACCGAAGCCCAGATCAAATCCATCGAAACCGACGTGGATGACGAATGGCGGCGGCTCAACGAAAAGGCGAGGGGATAGAGGCCGGACGGCACCGATACAGTTTTAAGCCCCCCCCTGCTCGAAAGAGCGGGGAGGTTGACGGGCGATAAATTCTTATCTTAGGGTCAGGACTCATTAATCTAATGCAATTCTGTTCCTTCTATTTAGCCGAGGACAAGGAGAGAGGTCGCAGGAAGGGTCATTCCTTTCAAGACCTTTCGACGCTGATCCTCGGTTAAATAGAAGGAACAGAATGGATCAAGTTAATGGGTCCTGACCCTAAGTAAGTGCTTTCTGTATCTTTTCTGCCAAGCTTGAAATTTCAGCCATGTCACCGGGAATAAGTCCCCAGTTCATTTTCAGTCCGTCTTCATTTCGGCGCGGCAAAACATGTATATGGAAATGCAAGACCGACTGGGCGGCTCCTCGACCATTGGCTTGCAATAGATTGATGCCATCGGGTGCAAGGGTTTCCTGAACCGCTTTGGCGACTTTCTGTGCCGTGGCTGTGGTTGCCATCAGCCATTCCGCCGGTATCTCCAAGAGGTTGGAGGCATGGTATTTGGGAATCACCAGCGCATGTCCCGGATTGGCCGGGTTGATATCCATAAAGGCGAAGGTTTTGTCGTCTTCGCAAAGTTTTATTGAGGGGATTTCCCCATTTAATATTTTACAGAAAATGCAGTTGTCGTCTCGCATCGCATAGATTCCTCTCTATACCTAGGGTCAGAGCCCTAGAGTATTTTCCGCCTATTCTGGCTACCTTAACAAAAACGACGGGACAGATAAAAAAGTACATGAAGTAAATCAGTTAATTTCTGCATCAGGCCATTTTTAGACTTTTGAACTATGGCGACCATATGCCCGGTGTGTTCTGGTAAGTGGTTTGCGAACTACACTTAGCGCACTTGCGGACGAAAACGCTCGGTCATTGATCGGGGCGAAACTTAGTGGTTATCTGGCTCATGTTTTTTTAAAGAGAGTGATTAACGGGGAGACGGCCTTGGATATCGAGCAGTTTATGGCGGCCTACAAGCGCGTGTGGGAAAATCAGGATTCGGAGGGTTTCTCAGCCCTTTTCACGGAAAATGGGGAATATTGGAATACGCCCTTCCAAGTGCAGAACACGTCGGATGCGAGAGCGACGTACTGGGATCGGATTAAACTTCAAGAGGATATCGAGGTCCGCTACGATGTTTTGGCGAGCACTGAAAACGGCGGCGTCGCGCATTGGAACGTCACCTATCAAGTGGCGTCCGAGGAACTTTTCGAGATTTGGGCGAAATCCACCGGCACCGGGTTGCCGGACCGCAAGCCCGGCGATCCTCTACCCCGTATGGAGCTTGACGGCACACTTAAAGCGACGTTCACGGACGACGGTTTGGCTTCCTGCGTCCGTATTTGGTGGCATTCGATCCCCCGGTTTGAAGGGACGTAGAAGCTCGTTTTGTTTGATTTACCCGCTACACTTCGTGCACTTGCAGCCGATGGGCTCGATGAATTCCTGGAAGTATTCTTCGCCGTAATCGATGACGATTTCTTCGCCCTCCTCGATGGGCTGGATCGCTTCGATGGTGATGCTCGTTTCATCAAAGCTTAAGACCGCCTGGGCGTTGGGACTGCAAGAGTGATTGATATAGCGGGCGAGGTTTGAGCGGGATGAGCCGTCGAGGCAGTAGTCTTCGTTGAGATGGAACAGATAGCGGTTGTCCATCCCGTAGGTTTCCTCGCTGCTGATGCGGCGGCCCTCATATTCAATGAGTTCTTCCGCCACCTCAAAACTGCGTAAGGCCTTGAGGCCAAGTCCGGTTGTGGATCGGAATACCTTAAAGTCCTGTTGGCTGCTCATTCCGGGTTCTCTGGCAATGCGATTTGAATCTGCTTTCCTCTAAAATAACCAAAAAAAATAGCCCCGACCAATGTCAGGGCTATTTAAATTTCCGCATCAAAGGGAAAATGCGTGGATTTTTACTTCCGCATATCCTTGACGCGTACCGCCTTGCCTTGGCTTCGGACGATTTCTTCCGGGGCCAGGACGACGACGCGGCAGGAGACACCGATAATCGACTTGATGTGGTGGGTGATCTCCTTGGCCATATGTCCATACTCGGACGGCTCGATGCCGTGTTCGGCTTCTACCTCGACCGTCATGGTGTCCATGGCGCCTTCGCGCTGGACGACGATCTGGTAATGCGGGCTTACGCCTTCGAGGCCGACCATGACGCTTTCGACCTGACTTGGGTAGACGTTGACGCCGCGAATAATCAGCATGTCGTCGTTACGGCCGGTGACGCGCAGGATACGCAGATGGGTCCGCCCACAGCCGCATTTTTCGTCGGTCAGCTTGGTGATGTCCCTTGTGCGGTACCTGATCATCGGAATGCCCTGCTTGGTCAGCGTGGTGATGACCAACTCGCCCTCACTGCCGAAGGGCTGCGGTTCGCCGGTTTCCGGATCGATAATTTCGAACAGGAAGTGATCTTCCCAGCCGTGCAGACCGTTTTGCTCGGGACATTCGGCGGCGACGCCGGGGCCCATGATCTCGGAAAGTCCGTAGATATCGATGGCCCGGATTCCGAGGCGTTCCTCAAGTTCTTTGCGCATGGCGTCGGACCAGGGCTCCGCGCCGAAGATGCCGACTTTAAGTGGGCCGTTCTTGAGATCGACGCCTTCCTTTTCGGCCTGTTCGACGAGAGCCAGGGCGTAGGACGGCGTAGCGCAGAACACATGCGCGCCGAAGTCTACCAATAGTTGGATCTGTTTTTCCGTGTTGCCACCAGACATCGGGATAACCGAACAACCCAGACGTTCAGCGCCGTAATGCGCTCCGAGGCCGCCGGTGAACAGGCCGTAGCCGTAAGCATTGTGGATGATATCGCCGGGACGGGCCCCTGCTGAGGCCATGGTCCGCGCCATTAGGTTTGCCCAGTTGTTGATGTCGTCGGGCGTATAGCCGACCACGGTGGGCTTGCCGGTAGTGCCGGAACTGGCGTGAATGCGGACCAGTTCTTCGCGCGGTACGGCGAACATGCCGAAGGGATAGGCCTTGCGTAGGTCGTCCTTTACGACAAAGGGGAACTTCGCCAGATCGGCGAGGCTCTTGATGTCTTCCGGCTTGACCCCGGCGGCATCGAAGGTTTCTTTGTAGTGGGCCACGTTGTCGTAGCTGTGTTTAACCACTTTTTTCAGGCGTTCCAGCTGCAATTCCGCCAACTGGTCGCGAGACATGGTTTCGATTTCCGGGCTAAACATGTAGCCGTCAGTCATTGCGTCGTCCCCCCTCATGATGGGTTCTCTCCTCGAGTCGTGTCAGTCGCTCTCCATAAAAAACGCTACGCTCAAGGGCTCTTCCCAGGAGCGCGCATTTTTGCCCTTTTTTTTTGTTTTCTCAAGCCGCCTTTCATCGCCGGGCGGGCGCGAAGCGGTTGCCCTCTGTTTATTACCAGCCGGGTTTTTCTCCCGGTCCCGGTTTTCCGCCGCCCCGAGCCGGGGTATGCGCAATGGCGAAGCCTTGATTGAAGGCCGCCTTGTTGACGATAACGAATTTGATGAACCAGCCCGCCAAGGCGGCCATGATTCCAGCAGCCGGAATGGCCCAAATAGCAGTTGCGGGCAGGAAGGCGGCCAAGCCTAAGAGCCCAACCGGAGCCAGATGGCCGCCAACGGTGACCATAGATTCCGCATCGGCCAGGGCCGCCAGGGTTTTGATCGGTGCGCCACTCTCTTCGAGGCTGCGGCGGTAGCGCCGCCAGGTGAAGACACGGCTGGCGATGGCGATGAGGCCCAGGCCCAGGATTACGGGTTCGGCGCTAAACACGCCGAAAAGCGGGCCGAGCAGCATCATCACGCCAGCCCCTTCTACGATGCCGGTGCTGATGATCAGCGGCAGGACGGCGGGCGTACGCCAAGCGGGAATGCCTTTTGAGGCAACCAGGATCATCCCTTGGCAATAGAGAAAGACCATGCCTGCCAAGGCGGCAATAACCGCTGTGGGGATGCTGTCGATGAATACGGAAACCAAACCGAGCAGAAAAACCGGACCGGCGGCGAAGGCCTCGCGGGTCATCCAGGAGGTCTTGAAGTTGAACATCACGTTCATGGCGCGGAACGGACGGCCGATTTTAGCCAATACGCAGGCCAAGCCCGTTGCGATGAAGGCCAGGGCCAGCAGGGTCGTCCACTGGGGTGACGCACCGAAAAGGCTTAGAACCGCGATGGCCAGTAGCAGGCCGGTGCCGGTGCCGCCGAAAACGAAGTTCCCGGTGCCGCGAATGTCCCAATCTTTCTGGAGGGTGGGGGCGATGGCGTTATCGAAATGCGCCTTGCCTTGTCTGCTCATTGGGCGGCCTCCAGTTCTTCGTCTTCTTCTGCCTCGGCGCTTTGGTTTTTGCGATTCCAGATGTAATGGAAGCCGGGGTCGGTGCCGACCTCTTCATGCATGCGGAAAGTCTCGTTCTCGGCGATTAGTTTGGAGACGTTGCTCTCCGGGTCTTCGATGTCGCCCATATGAAGCGCACCGGCGATGCAGGAATTGACACAGGCCGGGGTGGCGTCGGGGTCGATGCCTGGGGTGAGGCCATTTTCAAGGCCGTAGTCGATCTTGTCGGAACAGAAGGTGCATTTCTGGGCCACGGCCTTGCGTTCGTAGTTGTCGGTATCCCGTTTGCGCTCGTTTTTCATCTGGCGCGTCTGGGCGTCGCCATAAGCGTAGTTGGGGATCGAAACCTTGTAACGGGCCTGATAGGGACAGGCCACCGAGCAATACATGCAACCGATGCAGAGATCGTAATCGACCGTGACAATGCCGTCGGGGCGCTGCTTGGTCGCCGTGGTCGGGCAGACGTGCATACAGGGTGGTTCGGCGCAATGGTGACAGCCGGTGGGCACGAAGGCGCGCCGCACATCGGGGAAGGCGCCGGTTTCAATGTCGAGCACCTTGCGCCACATGACGCCCGGCGCGGTGGCGTTGGCGTGTTTGCAGGCCGCGGTGCAGGTCTGGCAGCCGACGCAGCGGTTTAAGTCCGCAACGAAAACCCAGCGCGTCATTTGTCGCCTCCCGCAAGCTTGGTGATTTTCACCTTAGTGAGGTCGCAGCTTGATCCGGTGGCGTCGGTCAGGTCGAGCAGCATGGGAATGAGCGCATTCATGCTCGGTGCGCCGAACTCCTTGGCGTAAGGCGTCGCCCAATGGTCGAACTGGCCGATCATCAAAAGCGTATCGGGGCGGATGCCCTGCTTGGTGATTACATGCCCCCTTGTGGCGTTGATCGGTGAGCGGATTTCCACCCAATCGCCGTCGGCGAGGCCGAGATCGGCCGCTTTTTGAGTGTTCATCACCACGCCGCCGTGACCCCGGATGTTGGAGGCCACTTCGCGGATCAGCTGAATGGCCGAGTTGTTGCCCCAGGCATATTGCATGGAACGGCTGGTCACCAGCCAGAAGGGGAACTCGTCGATATCGATATCGAAGTTGCGTTCGAGCGCCTTTTCCCACATGGCGGGAAAATCGTGGAACTCGGGAAAGGGAGAATACTCGGTGAGCTGTTCGTCCCACCAGGAGATGCCCTGTTCATGGAGGCGCCGCCCCAGTTCCTTGCCGACTCGTAGAATCTGCTCCTGATAGGGCAGCTCCCAACGAATGCCTTGATCTTCAAGCTCGGCGTAGAGATACCAGTCAACCTGCGAGAAGGGTTTGAGGCGGTAGCCTTTTTCCTTCCACCAGTCGAGGCCGTTCTCTTCCTTACCTTCGGTAATCTCGGCCGAGGCGGCGCGACAGGTGGCGTCCCATATTTCATCGACGCTATGAGATTTATCCAACTCCAGACTGAAGTCGTAGCCTTCGCCTGCGAGGGGCACCCCATGGCCGCCACGGTTGATTGCGGAGTTGTAGGATTCAAGCCGCCCGGTGCGCTTAGCGAGTTCCGTGGTGATCCAGGTCATGTCTTTGGCTTCGCCCTGCGGCTCAATGGCCGGTTGGCGCAAGACAAATCCCTGACCGTGCCAGAACTGCTCGATAAATTTGGTGCCGCCAACGCGAATCAGCTGAGTCGCTTCGATGTCGGTGGCGTCGGGCAGCAGGACGTCGGCCATCCAGTTGGTTTCGTCCACCGTGTTGGCGAAGCAGACGGTGAAGGGGAATTTGGCCATCACCTCGCTGACTTGCTTAGTGTCCCAGAACGAAATCGCCGGGTTGGTGCGGAAGACGATCCAGACCTCGGGCGGTGTCGCCTGGGGCCAGTGATCCGGGCCTTTCTGTTGCTGCATCCAAGCTAGATGGGTAGGGCCGAGGGCAACCGACCATGGAGAGTTCGAGCCGAGCGGCACCAGGGTCGAGGCTGCGTTGCGGGTCTCGGGCTTGGCCTTCCATTTTTCTTTGTCGGTGGGGTTCATGGGATATTCCATGAAACCGTCCGGGGAGGGGCGGACGCTGGCCTGGCGTGAAGTTGCCGGGCGGTTGAGACGCACGGTGGTGCCGAGCGTACCGCCGGGCACTTCGAGCGCCCCGACCAGACAGGCCAACAGGGTGCGGGTCCAGCAGCAGTCGTAACCGCCCCAGCCTGAGTTGACTGTTTTGCCGAGAGCGACGGCGACCGGCCGGAAGGGGAGTTCGCGGCCTTCGATTTCGATGGTTTCGCCGACCCGTGCCTCTTCGAGAAACTCCAAGGCAATCCGGCGCACGACTTTGTGGTGGACGTCACACTGGCGGCCCGCCCAAAGCGGGGTGAAAGGCTCCATATGTTCGATCAGAAGCTGGAATGACGGTTTGACCCGTTCGTCTTCGTACTCCCACTGATCGCTATCCGCGCCTTTCTCGATTCCGGAGACCTTGAACGAGCCTTCGATGGCCGGGTCGATGTCTTTGGTGTCGAACGGTACGGCGGTTTTGGTGCTCAAATCCCAAACCAGCGGTTTGTTGGTCTTGGGATCGCGCATGAAAAAGCCATTAGGGCCGACCAGATAGGGAGAACTGGTCATGTGCTTGAGGAAGGGAGTGTCCAGTTTGTCGCGCTGCTCATGCAGCAAAACATGGATCATACCCGCCATGAAGGCGGCATCCGTCTTGGGCTTCAGCGCAATCCATTCGGAAGCGGTGGCTGCCGAAATCGACTGGTGCGGTTCGAACTGGATGCGTTTTGCGCCCCGCGCCCGTGCGTCGGCATGGCGCTTGACCCCACAGACTCCGCCGGAAGCATCGACGTTGTAACCGAAAGAGAGCACATAGTTGCAGTAGGGCGTATCGGGCGCGACGGTGAAAGCGCGGTGCCAGAACTCGCCGTAGAGGTGTTCGGAGTGATAGCACTTCACCCCCTGGCCCGAGCCGAAGCTGAAATCGAGCGGGCCCAAGGTGGCGAGATAGGCGGGCAGGGTGCCCATGTAGTAGGTGGGCGTGCCGCCGCCGCCGAACGAACAGGCGATGCGCGGATAGCCCGCCTCGTCGCGGGGCGGTTTAGCGGTCGCCGTATTGATTTTGTCGGCGACGATGTCGAGCGCCTCGTCCCAGCTGATCGGCACAAAACCCGGGTCCTGATCCTTGCCTTTCTGCGGGTTGGTCCGCTTCATGGGCGTTAGGACGCGATTGGGGTTATAGGCCTTTTGGATGAGGCCGAAAGCCTTGACGCAGACCCGCCCATTGCTTGGCGATTCGGGGGCTGAGCTGAAGTTGCCTTCAATCTCGGTGGCGACCCCATCAACCACTTTGACACAAGCCAGATCGGGGCCCGCGACGCAGTTGTAGCAATAGGTTGGGACTTTTTTGACGTCAGGTTTCGTTTCGACGTTCATCTCTTCTGCTCCGCTTGTGGACCGCGGGGAAATACCGCGGTCCGTCATGCCTGTGTCGCCTTAGCCAGCGAGCTGTTCAGCCTTGGCTTTCAGCTTGGCTTCCAGTTTGGCGACAGGAACGGCAAACCGTGAATGGGTTCCCGAGCATACCTGCTCCAGAGCATCCTTCGCATTGATTTCGAAGGTTACGGCCGGACCTTTGACTTCTTTGACTGTGGCGGTGATTTCAACCCAGTTGCCCATCAGGGTTGCGCCCATGTGTGCGATGTTGACCTGGGTGCCGACGGAATCTTCGCCTTCGTCGGAATGCTCAAGCAAAAGCTCGCGACAGGTGACTTCGATGTCGCGGACCAACTCAGGCGTTGCGTAAACGCGAAGAGCGTCGCCCATGAAGTCGATGGTGCGGGCTTCGTCAATGTCGATGCGGGCGGTTTTGGAAACGCCGGCGGTCAGGGTATCTTTCATCTAAGGTCATCCTCCCAAGTGTAATGTCCCTCGTGAGTACGCCGGGCCGTTGGTCGCCCGGTTCGTGGCCACGTGTGAAGCATATTGTTCGTGCTCCGAACAATTCAAGGGCATCCTATTTCAAGTAAAGAGGTACGACAATACCTATTTTTTCTCGACAGCCCTTGGGACGGCTGATTACACTTGAAAAACAGGTGAAATTTCTCGCCCAGTCAAAGGCTAGGGCGGGTATTTGGAGGCGATAAAAAATGAAAGTTAATGAATTTCAGGAATTGGTGAAGGTCGTGACCGACGCCATCGCCGGAAAGCCGCTGGACGGATCATTGGCGGATTTTCTAAATGAGACTTTTCCAGCTGAAAGCGAGGCCTTCAAGGCCATTGAAAAGGCTTGCCATACGGGAGCCGCAGAGGGATGGCTTTGCGAGAATGAGCATGGCGGTATTCAGTTTGGTCGTCCGATTAAGCCGACGGCTGACCTACAGGGGTGCTCGGTGGACGTTGTTCGCATGAAAGACGTTAAGGGACCGCACCACACCCATCCGAATGGTGAAATCGATATGGTGATGCCCATTGAGGGGGATGCCAAATTCGATGGCCAACCGGCGGGTTGGAAAGTCTATGGTCCGGGCACGGCCCATCATCCCACGGTAACGGGGGGCGATGCTTACGTGCTTTACCTGCTGCCCGACGGTGCGATCGAGTTCACCCGTTAATCAACTTCGCAGAGAACCGGCCAAATCACCTTTGCGTCCTCAGGGACAATCCGTCCGTCCGTCGTCTTGACCGCGACGGGCAGATTTTTTTCAGATTCGGGTAGACTTTTAAGTATGTGATTGCTGATTTCGGCTACGGGTTTTTTGATGAAAAGCCCCATGGGGTCGAGATAGTTGAGGCTTTTGGGACCGATCATCGCGCCTTTGATCGTGTAATCGGCCTCAAGGCCGAACAGGATATTCATGTGCAGATGCGGATATCCGGCCACGCCGTAATGTTTGCCAGCTGTGCCGGTGCTTCCCGATGGCCCAAGGATATCGCCCACCTTGACTTGAGCGCCCACCTCAAGCGGTGACTGGTTGTCCAGGTGTTGATAGCGGATGAAGGCATAGACCGGCAATCCGATCACTTCGGGAGCATAACGCACCCAAATATAGTTGCCGACCAATTTTCCCGCCGATCCTTTGTGGATGACCTCGCCGTCGGCGATGGCGACAAGCGGTGTGCCGGTGGTCAGGCTGATATCCATCCCGTTGTGGTAGCCGTAGTGGTTGTTTTTGCGACTACTGCCGTCATAGCGGGTTTTCGATCCGTAAGGGGAGGCGATGTCGGGGCAGGTTAGCCCTTCAGGGAAGATCGGGGCCAGACCCGTAGCGAACAGACCCTTTTGTTCGTATTGCTCATAGGGCGGCTTTTCAGCGTCCATTTTCTTGCGCATCTGGCCCATATTGCCGCCGCGCATTCCCATGCCGTCTCTGCCCCCGAAACCGCTGCCTCGTTGGGCCTCAGCCATATCGGCGGCGATCATTGCGAAAATGCCGACCAATGCGCCTAAAAGTGAGTATCGCATGGCAACCTCCCTATTTTATTTGGAAAGTTTATCCGCTCTAGACGTACGATTATTTTAGGGTTACGCACTTTGGCGTCAACCTAAAACCATCCGATCCTATGTCAGCGTTTTCTTTCGGCCAGTTGCCGTAAGCGGGTGTTCGGCGGTTCAATCCGAACGGCCGTTCTGGCTTGAGGGTCGGGAAGGTCGAAGCGTTCGCGCATCTGCTTCATAACGTGCTCTTCAACCGTATAGCGAATGACCTGGAGAACCGAAGGAGGCAGCGCCTGACGGCTGACGATGGCCTGGGCGATTTCTTCATCGCGGCCGAACAACTCAAGCGCGGTAATAAAGGTCATTTCGCCAATCTCGGCCCCTGGATTGCGGATCAGCAAGGCGATGGGATGGGTTTGTCCGGCTTCGACGATGGCATTGGCGATGGTGATCGAAATGTTGGAACGCCGGGCAATAGCGGCCAGGCGTTCAGGGATGCCCGTTTCGATCACTTCTTGTAAGATTTCGTCGGTTAAGACCGGGCTCAGCTTGAGGACAGGCAGAGAGACGGCCTCTATGTCGAGCGCCATCTGGCGGGCGATCTTTGGGGGCAGATTTTCGGAAGCGGCTACTTTGCGGGCCAGGGCTGCGCGTACGGCGACAGTCTCGTCATGGACAAGAATGCCGATAATCTCCAGCGCAATATTTTTTTGGGTTTGATTGAGCGACTTGTTCAATAGCTCGCCCATGTTTTCGGCAATGCCAATGCGAGTTTTATCCGTCGCGGAACGACTGCCCAGCGTCTGAAGTTTGTTTAATGTATCCAGGCCATCTTGATCCATTAGGATGGCTTCCCTCTTTATTTTACTCTGTCTCTGTCTTCAAAGCGGCTTTTTATTGCCCGCTTTTTCTTATTAACAGAGCTCTTTGCCTGTTGTTCCACCCTGCAAGCAGGGTATCAGACCAGAGCTCTAAATTAAAGCGTTAGGCGGTTACGTATACTTCAGGATAGGTTCGTTTACGTCCCGGCCCTACCGCTTACCAAGTTACCGACGTTCCCTTCATGGGCGTCTGTTGCTTGGTCTTCAAAATATCCAGCTTGCCGCCTGATGATTTGTTTTCCACTTTTTGCGGGCGAACGACTTCCTCTGGGAGGTTGAAGTGTCTTTGCACATAAGCAACCACATGTGCCTCGACAAGTTTACCGATGGCCTTGGCGACTTTTTCTGGCACTTCTCCGCGAGCGATGATCGCCTTGCCGACCTCGGGTGTTTTTCCATGGTTCTCAAGGGCCCGAACAAAGGTGGTTTCGCCGATTTCCGCGCCGTTGTTGCGGATAAGCTGTGCGATGGGGGCGCTTTGTCCGGTTGCGACAATTGCCTCGGAGACCTGGGCGGCGACCTTGCTACGCTTCGCGATAGCTCCAACTTTTTCAGGCAGACCGCTTTCAACCACCTCGATAAGAATGTCGTCGGTTAGGACGGGGCTCAGCTCGAGTACCGGTAAGGCGACGTCTTCGATGTCGGTTGCTAGCTTACGGGCCGTCGCCAGTGGCAGAAACGGTGAGTCGGCCACCTTATGGGCCACTGCGCCGCGCACTTCGTCCACTTTGTCGGCGGCCAACGCTTCGATGATTTCGAGCGCAATCATGCGTTCTTGAACGCTTAAATCTTCATCCAGGATGGTGCCAACGGACTGGGCAATCTCCGCGCGTTGCGCAGAAGTCGTGCCGCCGCCCATTGAGTTGGCAGCCTGGGAAAGAAAATCAATTGCGTTTTGATTCATGTGGCCCTGTCCCTAATGGCGTTTGACTGCATTCCAAATTGGAATGCCCCAATCCTTTATGCCATGGCGCCAGGGAATAGCCTGTGATGGCCGTCACAATGAGAAAATTAATGGGTCCTGACCCTAAATCAAATTCGCTCTAGGCGCTTTGGATTCCGAACAATTTTTCGGCCGCTCCGCCGGTTACTCTGGAGGGGATGTTGAAGAAGCGTTTGGCAAAGGCGAGGGTGGCTTCGTCTGACATTTCGGCAATGCGCCGTTTCATGGTCTCGGGCAGTTCGCAGCGGTCGAGCGCCGCAGAGGGAATACCGGCGACCATACCGCAGGTTTCAATGGCGATGGTCAAAGTGTCGTAGGCGATTTCCGCGTTCGGATTGGTCAAAAGCTTGAGGGTTGCCGCTGCGCTGCCGCGTTTGACAATGGCGTGCGACAGATTGGTCGAGATGAGGTGGCGCGAAGCAATCGCGACGAGCTCGCGTGTTCCCCGGTGCTTGACGGCTTCCAAAAGCAAGCCATCCTCCAGGCGTGGCGAGTGCTCAAGCACAGGTAGAGCCACTTCGCTGACATCGGAGGCCAAAGAGCGGATGATTTCGGAAGGAATATCGTGTGCGGAGGCAACGGCCTCGGATAGGGCGATGCGTACATCGAGGGAGCTATCGTTGGAAAGATGGCGAACGATGCGGAGATTGGCGTTGCGTTCCGTTTCTGAATGTTCGTTGCCCAGCGCGGCGCCGACTTCGCGCGCAGTTGCGATGCGCCACTCAGTAGATTGACGTTGGCTGAACTTGCCAGGAATCTGATCGCTATGGACGTTATCGCCGAGACTCAATTTCCCCATTCTCCGTTGATGGCGGATATCTCGGCTTGATCTAGATGGTGGAAATTCAAGCTCCCAGTTTTGAACTTCCAATCGATAGTCCGTAAGCGGCGGACGCCGAGAGTATCCTCAATCTATGGACAATAATGCAAGTAAAAATATTAATCTTGGATTAATAGGCGCCTTAATAACCCTTTGATTCTATTGCTTGAAATTCAATAAAATTTTAGGGATGCGACTTTTTAAGCAAATATGTTAAACGCCCGGTTGAGGCGGTGGTTGCTGAAATGCCTTGCAGCACTGCCGTTTCAGGCCCTGATGTTTTTGGGAATGCCGCCTTGTGTGGAGGCGAGGGGCAGAGTGATGGTTGCCGTGGTGCCTACGCCTTCCTTACTGAATAGGGTCAGTGAGCCGCCGTGCATTTCGATAAGATTTTTACTCAATGTGAGTCCGAGGCCGGCCCCTTCGTGGCTGCGCCCTTTTTCCCGCTGTATCTGGGTGAAAGGCTCCATGGCGCGGGCGACTTCCTCGTCTGACATGCCGATACCCGTATCGATAACGCAGATATCGACAAACCGACCGCAGGTTCGCACGTCTACCGTGACCGAGCCGCCCCGGTAGGTGAACTTGACCGCATTGGTCAGCAGGTTGATCAGGCACTGTTTGATCGCCCGTCGGTCGGCGAGGATGGTTTCCACCCCATGGCTATTGGTAAAGGCCAGCTTGATGGCCGAATCGTTGGCTCGGCCTTCGACCATTTTCAAGCTGTCGTCTATCAGCATGGGTAGATCGATTTCCTCGATTTGGAAATCGTACTTTCCGGCTTCGATCCGCGACATATCGAGCACATCGTTGATCAGGTCCAGCAGGTGTGATCCGCTTTTATGGATGTCGTTTGCATATGAAACGTATTTGGCGTCGCCCAAGGGGCCAAAGGTTTCGCTGGTTAGAATCTGCGAGAAGCCGATGACGGCGTTCAAGGGGGTGCGCAGCTCATGGCTCATATTGGCGAGAAACTGGCTCTTGGCCAAGTTGGCTTCTTCGGCGGCCTCTTTGGCGTGGGAGTAATCCTCGATAAGGGCGACCATCTCAGCCCCCTGTTTCTCCAACCGCTCCTGGGCGATCATCAATTCATTCAGGTGATTGTTAAGCTGCTGTTCTTTTTCTTTTAAGGCCGTGATGTCGGTTTCGACCGTAGCGATGCCGCCATCCCCGGTGCGGCGTTCTGAAATATGCAGACATTGACCATTTTGCAGTCTCTGTTCGTGATTGGATTGGGGAGCCCTGTGTCTGTCGAGCCTGGCTCGAATCCAGGCGATTGGCGAACCATCGAGATCGATCAGATTGCGATCAATCGCAGCCTGCAGCAAATCTTCATAGGCCACACCGGGGACGATCAGATCGGCGACTTCGGGATAGGTCTCTCGATAGACTGCATTGCAGACTACCAACCGGTCTCGGGCATCCCAAATGACACAACCGGCCGATAGGGTATCGATGGTCGCATTGAAACGCGCTTCAGAACGTAGATTGTCTGTCACGTCGGTTAGGAGGACCACCCTTCCACCGTTGGTGTTCTTTTTTTCCTGAAAGCTAATGGTCCGGCCGTCGGACAATTGTTGCCGCCATGGCGTTTCAGGTGTTTCGCGATGGCGTTGGATGGTGTTCTCAAGCCATGCGTCGGGGGCCGATGCTGCTTTCTGGCCGGCAAATTCACCACTTTCCAGGCAATGGCGTGTGAGACTTTCGAAGGTCATGCCTTCGAGGCGGTCGAGATCGGCAAGGCTATTGAAAAAGGTGAGCAATTGGTCATTATGGGCAACAAGCCGATCATCGGCATCGAACAAAGCAATACCTTCGCCGACGCTGTCGAGGGCGTCTTTCAAAAGGTTTAGTTCGATAACCTCCCGATCAAACTGATCGGGCGGTATGTTCCGGCTGTCCATTACAGCAAATATCCCACCCAAAGCAGCATTTATCCATCTTGGCGAATTATTATTTTATTTTTCGCGCAATATAAGGACACTAAACGACATAAGCAAATCTATGTCTTTGGTCAATTGTCGTCTTGCTGCCTTACACGCCGAGGTAGCGGATGTGGATATCCGGATTGGCTTCGAAGTCGGCCGCTGAATTGTTGTAGACGATCTGCCCCTTGTTGATGATGACGCAGCGGTCGGAAATAGAGAGCAAGGCCTTAACGTCTTTATCGACGATTACGGTGGCAATGCCGGTTTGCTTGATTTTCTCAACCACGGCCCAAATTTCCTTGCGGATCAGTGGCGCTAGACCTTCGGTAGCTTCATCGAGAATAAGAAGATCGGGGTTGGTCATCAGTGCGCGGCCAATGGAGAGCATCTGCTGTTCCCCGCCGGAAAGCTGATCGCCCATGTTATCCAGACGTTCACCAATGCGTGGGAAGGTGTCGAGGACCCGCTCAAAAGTCCAGTCGCTGCGACCGTCGGGATTGGGGCGCTCCGACATCACAAGGTTTTCCCGGACTGAGAGGTTGGGAAAAATCCCCCGGCCTTCGGGCACCACGGCAATGCCTTTACGGGCAATCGCTTGTGGTGGCTTGCCGGTCATGTCTTCGCCATTGATCCTGACCGTGCCTGATTTAGGTGGGGTAAGGCCGAGCAGGGAACGGATGGTTGTGGTTTTGCCCATGCCGTTACGGCCCATCAGGCTAACGGTTTCGCCGCGCCCAACCTGGAAATCGACGCCATGCAGAATGTGGCTTGCGCCATAGAAGGTATTGAGACCTTCGGCCTGGATTAGCGGTGTAGCACTCATGCCTCGCCCTCCTCATCGCCCAGATAGGCTTCCTGTACTTCTTTCGAGGCGCGGATTTCTTCGGGGGTGCCTGTTTGGAGCCGCCGCCCGTTGACCATCACGGTCAAGGCCTCGGCCACGGCGAAAACGGCGTCCATATCGTGCTCAATCAGAATGACAGTATGGTCCTTTGCCAGATCCTTGATCAGCTCGATCACCTTTCCGGCCTCTTCGGTGCCCATACCGGCCAGGGGCTCGTCGAGCAGCAGCAGGTCGGGTTCGGTGGCCAGCATCATGGCGATTTCCAACTGCCGTTGCTCGCCGTAGCTCATCATGTTGGCCGGGGTGTCGATACGGTGAGTCAGCCGGGCCAATTCCAGAGCGTGCTCGGCTCGTTCCTGCACGGCCTTGATGCTCGCCGCAGGTTTAATGAACCGCATGGAAGAGCCTTGCCGTGACTGAGCGCCGAGCCAGCAGTTCTCGAGACAGGAAAACTCGGGGAAAATATTGGTTTTCTGATAGCTCCGCCCGATGCCGAGCATGGAAACCTCGTCGGGTCCGAGGGCGGTGATATCCTGGTTCTTATACTTGATCGATCCAAGCGTAGGCGGAAGATCGCCTGAAAGCAGATTGATCAAAGTTGTTTTTCCCGCGCCATTGGGGCCGATGATCGCATGCACCTGGCCTTTCAGGAAATCGATGGTTACCGAATCGACAGCGGCCAATGCTCCGAACTGCTTGGACAGGTCCCGGGTCTGGAGAATCACATCGCTCATGATTTTGCCTCCTCGCCGTCTTGTGTTTCGGGTGCCGCAGTTTTCTCCGGCCCGGCTTTTTTACGGCCGAACAGATTGGCGAGACTGGCGATGCCATTGGGCAGCAGTAGGACGACCAAGATGACGAAAATGCCCTGGAACAGGTGCCAGTGTTCGGTCATATCCTGAAAATTGTCGCGCAGGAGCTCAAGTGTGAAGGCCCCGAGAACCGGGCCGAACAGGGTGCCCATTCCGCCCAGGATAACCAGCATCATCACTTCGCCGCTGTGGTGCCAATGCAAATGGCCCGGGCTGACGATTCCGGTGGTGACGGCTTCCAGGTACCCTGCCAACCCGGCCAGGGTGCCAGCGATCACAAAGGCAATCAGTTTGTAACGCCGGGTATTGAAGCCGAGCGCCTGGGTCCGGTGTTCGTTGGCCTTGATGCCTTTGATCACCTTGCCAAACGGCGCGTTGAGGATCATCCGCAAAACCAAATAGGAAGCGATAAGGCAGGCGAAGATCAGGTAGTAGAGTGCGTTTGGATTGCTGAGATCAAGGAGTTGGACTTCCCCCCAACCGACCAGCGGTTTATTGAAGATGAAGATGCCGTCGGACCCGCCCAGCTCTTGATTTTCGTTGAAGTAGTAGAAAAGCATCTGGGCGAAGGCCAGCGTGATCATAATAAAATAGATGCCGCTGGTGCGCACTGAAAACCAACCGATCACCAGAGCCGCCAGGGCTGCGCCGCCGAGACAGAAAGGCAGTGAGATAAAGATGGAAATCGGTTCGCTTTCAGGTGTCACGATGGCAAGCAGGTAACCCGCCAGTCCGAAGAAGGCGGCATGACCGAAGCTAATAAGACCGGTAAAACCGATCAGCAGGTCGAGGCTCATGGCGAAGATGCCGAGAACCATCATGTGCATAACCAGCTCTTTGTAGTAGGACCCAAGCATGAAGGGGCCGCTGGCGATAACGCAGAGGAAAACCAAAACGAAGGCGCGGGTGATCAATTCTTTGCTCATGATGTTACGCCTTCCCGAACAGCCCTTGAGGCCGCCATAAGAGAATCATCGCCATCACCGCATAAACGACCACGGAGGCGAATTCCGGCAGCAGAACGGTGCCGAAGGTGTCGGCCAGCCCGATAATCATTGCGCCGACGAAGGCCCCTTTGACCGAGCCGATGCCGCCGATGACCACCACGACAAACGAGATAATCAAAATGCTGTCGCCCATGCCGGGAAAGACCGAACTGACCGGCGAACCGACCATTCCTGAGAAAGCGGCAAGCGCCGCGCCGAGGCTGAAGACGATGGCGAATATGCGGTTGACGTCGATGCCCAGCGCCTGGGTCATTTCCCGGTTTGTCGCACCGGCGCGGATCATCATGCCGAGCTTGGTTTTGCTGATCAGTAGATAGAGCCCTGCGGCGACGATCATGCAGACCAGGGAGATAAACAGCCGATAGATGGGATAGGACTGGGTTTCGGTTAATTCGATCCCGCCCTTGAGAATTTCGGGCACCGGAACGCTATAAAAATCTGTGCCCCAAAATATCTTTTGCAATTCGTTAAGGATCAAAATCATCCCGTAGGTCAACAAGACCTGATGCAGATGATCGCGGTTATAAAGAAATGAAATAGCGAGGCGTTCAATGGCGTAGCCAACCACCACCATGATTATCAGCCCGATGGCGATGGCGATGGCGAGGTTGCCCGTATAACCGATCAGCCAATAGGTGATATAGGCGCCGAGCATGTAAAAAGCCCCATGAGCGAGATTGATAATGCCCATGATGCCGAAAATAAGGGTCAGGCCGCTGGCCACCAGGAACAGCAAAAAGCCGTACTGGACCCCATTAAGGGCTTGAATAAGAAAGGTGGTAAGGTCCATCACGGTCTTGTGCGCTTTTCTCGAAAGATTTCTAATGCTTTGTTTTTATTACATTTTCGGTTTTGTGCTGATTAAAGGATACCCCGGAGCCGTTAAGCTCCGGGGTGACCTGGAATAGCGAGTTAAGCCATCTTGCAGCCCATAGCCTTGTCTTCCAAGGCCTTGGCGGCGATACCCATCAATTTTTGTTTTCCACTGCGAACTTCGCGCAGATAGATGTTCTGAATTGGGTTGTGGGCTTTTGACATCTTCCATTCGCCACGCGGGCTATCGAGGAAAACGGCGTTCTCCATGGAAGTAATCAAATCCTGGGTTGCGCCTGAATCGCCATTGGTCGCTGCCATGGCTTGGAGTAGTAGACTACCCGTATCGAAGCCCTGAACGGCGAAAACGTTGGGCGGCTTGCCGAAGGCTTTCTCGTAATCGGCACGGAAAGCTTTGTTGGCTGCATTGTCAAGATCCGCCGAGTAGTGCAGCGTGGTTTTCACTCCTTCGGCCGCAGCGCCTTGTGCCGCTGACACGCCTTCAGTTAGGAAGCCCGGACCGTAAAGAGGAATGCTGTCTTTCAGGCCTGCTGCCGCGAATTCCTTGACGAACTTGACCGCGCCGCCACCAGAGAAGAAGGCGAAAACGCAATCGGGTTTCAAAGCGGCGATTTCCGAAAGATAGGCTTGGAACTCGACTTTTGGGAAAGGCACCTGGAGCTCCTTGATAACCCTGCCGCCGTTGGCTTCGAAAGCCTCTTTACCGGCCGCCATCATCTGGATGCCCGCGCCATATTTCCAAGCGATGGTCACGCATTTTTTGTGACCGTCATCCGCCATCACCTTGCCGCCTGGGAAGGCCGGTTGCCAGTTGCTGAACGAGGTGCGGAAAATATTGGGGGCGCAAAGCGGGCCGGTCACGGCGTTGGAGCCTGCGTTGGGCACGATCATGATCGGCGCTTTGCGCGGGCCCATGATTTTGGCCATGGCGGCGGCAATGCCGGAGTGAACCGGGCCAACCACGAAATCGACTTTTTCTTTGCCGATCAGCTTTTTGGTGTTGACCGGCGCTTTCGGTACCGACATTTCGGAATCGATCGCCACATATTCGACGGGGCGCCCGCCGAGCATGCCGCCAGCCTGTTCAATGCGCATTTTCATGGCGTTGGTGATCGAATTGCCAAGCATGGCGTAGGTGCCCGAATAGGGCAGCAGGATGCCGACCTTGACCGGCGCTTTACCTGCAATGGCGAACGAAGTTGGAATGAAGCTCGATGCGGCGGCGAGACCTGCGGTGGCGGCGACGCCTCCAAGGAACTCGCGACGTGAGGAGCCTGAGTTAGTCTTCTTAGTCATATTAAGTTTACCTCCCTGGACGTGATGTCCGTTGATGCCCGCTTGTGCGGACGTTTCCGTCTCCCTGAGTAAAAGGCCGATCCCGTTGATCGGGAAGGGCTTTTACAGCTACGAAAACTTTAGGGGAAACGGTGGCGGTTGGCTAGTTTTGCGTTATGCCGAACGTTTCCCAACGCCTCGTTTAGTGGCGCAATCTGAACCGCTGAATTTTGCCGGTCGCCGTTTTCGGCAGTTCTTCGACAAAATTGAACCAGCGGGGAAATTTATACTTGGCCAGCCCCGATTTACAGTGTGCGATCAGGTTTGCTTCCAAATCGTCGGTTTTCTCAACGCCATCGGCCAAAACGATCCAAGCCTCCGGTTTGATGAGGTCTTTATCGTCTGCTCGACCGACGATGGCGGCTTCCAGAACCTTGGGATGTTCAATCAGCTTGGCTTCGATTTCGAAAGGAGAGCACCAGATGCCACCGACTTTCAGCATATCGTCGTCGCGACCGCAGTAGACGAAGTATCCTTCTTCGTCGCGAATGTAGGTGTCGCCGGTCGAGAGCCACTCGCCGACCATGGTCGACGCGGTTTTTTCCGGGTTGTTCCAATAGTATTTGGCCGTTGAATGGCCTTTGATGAACAGCCGCCCGGATTCTCCGTCGGGAACCGGTTGATCCTTCTCGTCGACGATCTTGGCTTCGTATCCGGGTACGATGTGCCCGGAGGTGCCAGCCTTGCTATCCTGGGCGGTATTGGAAATGAAAATGTGAAGCGCTTCGGTGGAGCCGATCCCATCAAGGATGGTCGTTCCGGTTTTTTCTTTCCAGCGCTTGAAAATATCGGCCGGCAAGGCTTCGCCAGCGGAAGCGCAGTAACGTACAGAGGACATGTCGAAAAAATTATTCTCCATATACTGTAGTTGTCCTGCGTAAAGTGTTGGCACGCCAAAGTATAAAGTTGGTTTATGCTTGGCGATAATATCGAGAGTATTGTCCGGCATCGGGCGAGCGGGGAACAGGATAGCCGTAGCGCCGCTCCAGAGCGGGAAGGTCATGGCGTTGCCCAGTCCATAGGCGAAGAACAGTTTGGCTGCCGAGAAGCAGACATCGTCTTCCGTGACGCCGAGTGTGTCGATTCCGTAGTGTTGACTGGTGACCACCATGTCCCGGTGACAGTGGACCGTCCCTTTCGGTGTGCCGGTGGTGCCGGACGAATAGAGCCAGAAACAGTCGTCGGTGGCTTTGGCTGGGGCGGGAGCGAGGGTGGTTTCGCTTTCGGCGATTTTCGCCTGAAAAGACGTCTCGCCGCCATCGACGCAAAAGACCGCTTTCGGCTTTCGACTGGCTTCTTTCAGCGCGGGCTCGACTTGTTCGGCGAAGACTTTGGAATAGATACAGGCCTCGCAACCCGAGTCCTCAATCATGAATTTGTAGTCTTTAGCGACGAGCAGGGTGTTAAGCGGTACGGGAATAAACCCGGCTTTGATCGCGCCCCAGAAGGTGTAATAAAACTCAGGACAGTCCATGACCATCATCAGAACCCGGTCGCCCTTTGAGAGGCCCAGATTTTTCAGAGCATTGCCCGCTTTGTTGACGTTCTCGGCAAGCTGTCCGTAGGTCACTTCTTCGCCGGTTGTCATTCTGATGACCACCTTGTCGATGCGCCCTTCGTCTAAATGGCGGTCGATGAAGGGAACGGCGACGTTGAACTGGTCGGCATAAGTGATTGCTGACGGTTTCTGCGACGTATCGATGGATACGGTATTATCCCGCATGTCTTTAGTTATCCTCCCGCTTTCCGGCTTTTGCCGTTTGCCGCCCCATCCTGTTTCCGGATGTTTTTTTGCAGCTTCTCTTTTCCCTCTGGTCCCTCTTTAAGTTCGAGGAATTCGCAAACCGGTACCGAAATACCTATTTTGAGTATGGGCAAGGGATTAAAATGCGTCAAGAAGAAATCGTTTGGTTTTTTTTGTTTTAAATAAATGTTCGTATGTCGAACAATTGATTTAAGTAAAAAAATCTTCTTGTCAGAGTCGATAGCTTTTCCTGATTTGAAACGGTTTTAGGCAGTTAGGCGGGACGAGGGGAAAGTAAGATGTACGGTTGTTCCCTTTTTTATTTCACTCTCTATGGTTAGGCGCCCATCGTGAAGTTCCATCAACCTTTTGCTTAAGGGGAGGCCCAGTCCAGAGCCCTCGTGGTCGCGCGATAAAGCCGAAGCCGATTGCTCAAAGGGTTGGAGGATACGGACCAAGTCTTTTTTGGGGATGCCGACCCCATCGTCTTTGATTGAGATGCAGACACTGCCATCGCTCAATAGGCCGCCTTCGATGGAGACTGCGCCGTGGGCCGGGGTGAATTTGATCGCGTTGCCGACGATATTGACGATAATTTGTTTGAAGCGGGTCTCGTCGCCTCTGAGCCGGGGGAGGTCGTGTGGGAGTTTGCTGATTAACAGGATGGACTTTTCCGTTGCTCTGGCGCTGATCATGCGCAGACATTCGGCCACGCTGGCGGCCATGTCGATGGGTTCGTTGTCAAGTTCCATCTTATGGGCTTCGATCTTTGAAATGTCTAAAATATCGTTGATCACCTCAAGCAGGTGGCGGCCTGAATCGCCGATGTTTTCGACATATTCTTCGTAGTGAGGGTCGCCGAGCTTGCCCCAGGTTTCGAGCAGCATCATCTCGGAGAACCCAATGACTGAATTGAGCGGCGTACGCAATTCGTGGCTCATATTGGCGAGAAACTCGTCCTTGGTCCGGTTGGCGAGTTCGGCCTCTTCCTTGGCCAGTAACAATTCGCTGGTCCGTTCTTCGACTTTTTTCTGAAGGTTGCGCTCCTGATATTCCACCGATTTGGTTTGTGAAAATAGCGCGGCGGCAAAAAGCCCCAGGACCAGCGATATCAACACGGTGATGGCAATAATCACCAAGGCTTGGTTGCGCCAGGGGGCCAGCACATTGTGTTGGAACCGCGAAACCGATACGACAATGGGAAGGTTTTGCAGTTTCTTGTAGGCGACGAGGTGGATGGTGTTGTCATTGGAAACTGGCGCTTCGAAATATCCTTCGAGACGATCTGTCAGGTGTTTCGTGAAAAGGGAGCTGTAAGAGATGTTCGAGCCGGTTCGCTTGGAGGTGTCGGGGAGTTGCGCCAGCAGGGTTCCGTTGGTGTGGGTTAGGGCGATTGTCTGATCTTCGCTGAATTGGAAATTTTCATAAAAGTCGAGAAGTTTATCAGAGCGGATACTGGCAAGGACCACGCCAGGAAAATCGCCATCGGCGCTCGATCTGGCCCGTACGACCGGTATGATTTTAGTGTCGTTGAGTTTCCCGCTGACTGGTGTGCCGATATAGAGCGCGCCGCGGTTTTCCGGCCAAGTGTCGTGGAAAAATTTAAAGTAGTCCCGATCATCAACCATAATTGGGCGATCAAGGAGGATAAGGCGGCTATCTTTTAGAATGGCGCTATGCTCTAGAAGCCCATCCTTTCGGATTAGGTTGAAAGAGCTTGCGCCACGCGATTCCCGAGCTTTTTTTCCGAGAAAAAGCCCGACGTTTTTGTCGTAAGGTTTTGCGGTTGTATCGGAAGAGTAGCGGCGCCCGATATCAAGGAGATGGCGATTAAGCGTTCCAAGCGCCAGTTCGGTATAGGCGGTAAGCGCTTTGTTGAGGTTTATGCTGTCGGCCTTGGCGCGTTCCAGCATTTCAGTTTGACCGCTGATGATGAGATGGGCCGCCGCCGCCCATGCGATCAGGAGAACAAGCAGCAAACTCGCCAAAACAGTTCGGCGGAGTTGGCGTGTCGAAGTTTGCTCGGGGGTGAGCTGCGGCATTTTATTCTCTAGGTCGGCTGATGTTTGATTTTCTTTGTCTTGAGACTAGCACTTCCCATGTCTGGAACGAACCGCTTTTATCATCAATTGCCGCAGGAACCGGCGCTTCCGGCCTTAATAGGTCTCAACGTGATAGCGTCCTTGGTTTTTCATGCTTTTCCGCAGGGCTTCCCAATTTAGCCCGCTCTTGGCGCAAATCTCTTCAAAAGCCTCTTCGCAGCCTTTCTCCATACCTTTCAGACCGCAGACATAGATAAAAGTGTCTTCGCTTTGCAGCAGGTTGGCGAGGTCCTCTCCTCGAGTTTTCATTCGGTCTTGCACATACTCTTTTGGTTTGTCGGCAAGGCGGGAATAGGCCAACTCGGTATCGATGAAGTCTTTTGGGAGTTTCTGGAGCGGCCCGAAATAGGGGAGTTCGTCGGGGGTCCGTGCGCCGAAGAACAGCATGAGTTTGCCCGGAGCTTTGGGCATCTCGCGGCGGCGGCGCTCAGTTATAGCTCGCATGGGAGCCGCGCCCGTGCCGGTACAGATCATGACGATGTTTGCCGAAGGATGGTTGGGCATAAGGAATGAATCGCCAAACGGACCGACGACTTGAACTGTCTCGTTTTTTGCAAGGTCGCAGAGATAATTGGACGCCAAGCCCTTCATACCGTCCTCCTCCCGCACCCGTTTGACCGTTAAGGCTAGGTTGTTGTGACCCGGCCGTTCGCCATCGCGGGGGCTGGCTACCGAATAGAGTCTCATTAGATGGGGATTGCCTTTGTCATCCGTACCCGGCGGGATGATGCCGATGCATTGGCCCTCGAGCACCGGGAAGGCGGCTTTGCCGAAGTCCAGCACAATATGATGAATATCGGAGCCTGCGCCGCTGCCGGTGATGCGGAAGTTACCGGCGATCCTGGCGGTTGCCGGGTTATCTTTGCTGTATAGGCTGACATAGGGGTGAGCGGCGGAGAAGGGGGGCGGTACTTTACCGCCTTGCGCGGCCTCGGCCTTGTCGCGCAGCTCTTCGGCTTCTTCGTCAGGGGCGCCTTCTTCGGCTTCAAGCCCTTCCGGTTCGTCTGGCAGATCGTCCCAAGAGTATTGATCATCGAGAGTCCAGGGCGTCGCGACCGTTCGCCAACTGTCGATGGCGCCGGTCGGGCAGGGAGAGATGCAGTCCATGCAGCCCTTACACTTGTCGTAGTCGACCACGTAGTTTGTCGCATCATGGGTGATGGCGTCGAGCGGACAGGTCTCTTCGCAGGTATTGCAGCGGATGCAGACGGCCGGATCAATCAGGTGTTGTCGGTTGAGCGCCATGGTTTTCGTTGTCCTTCAAAAGCAAAACGGGAGGAAGCGTTGCTGCCCCCTCCCGTATATGTTGTCGTTCGGTGGGCTTAGTTAAAGCGCACGTATTCGAAATCGACGGACTGGTTGTTGATGCCGCGGTCGGGCGCGGCGATCCAGTTGGCGAACTTGCCCGGCTCGGTGACCGCCTGCATCAGAGAGGACACATAGGCCCGGTCTTCCGGCGTCGGCAGCCATTGGCCGTGGTGGTGGTCCCATTCGGCTTCGGTCAGTACCCGGCCGTCGGGCGATACCTTGACGGAAGAGAAGGTGCCGATGCCCCGGTGGAAGGCCCGGTGCGGGATTTTCAGCTCAAAGTCGATACCGGCTTTCTGGATGATTTTGTTCCACCGGTTGACGCCGGCCTGACAGTCGGCGATGTAGTCGTCGCGCAGGCGCTCGTTGATCGCGGTGAGCGCCGGGGCTTCCACGTTGACGATGCTGTCGCCTTTCAGTTCGGAAACTTCATAGGGGTCGTCTTTTAGTTGGTGGTTGTCGTTGATCTTTTCTTCCTGATAGCGGCCTTTGAGGCCCATGGTGTAGAAATTGGCCGCGTTGGTCGAAAGCTCCTGACCGAACAAGTCGACGGACACTGAGAAGTGGAAGTTGAGATACTTCTGGATGGTTGGCAGGTCGATGCCGCCGTACTTACGCACGTTGTCGGTTTTGTGCTCCGTCATGATATCGCAGGCCCGTTTGATGACCCGACCGACGCCGGACTCGCCGACGAACATATGGTGGGCTTCCTCGGTTAGCATGAAGCGGCAGCTCCGGGCCAACGGGTCGAAGCCGGATTCGGCCAGTGAGGCCAACTGATACTTGCCGTCGCGGTCGGTGAAGAAGGTGAACATGAAGAACGAAAGCCAGTCGGGCGTGTCTTCGTTGAACGCCTGGAGAATGCGCGGCTTGTCCGGGTCGCCGGAATGACGCTCCAGCATGGCGTCGGCTTCTTCGCGCCCGTCGCGACCGAAGTGGGCGTGCAGAAGGTAGACCATGGCCCAGAGATGGCGGCCTTCTTCCACGTTGACCTGGAAGAGGTTGCGCAGGTCGTAAAGCGACGGACAGGTCATGCCCAGGTG
>CBDUMN010000030.1:0-37291 GCA_965368335.1 uncultured Rhodospirillales bacterium | reverse complement strand
TCCAGGTCCTGGAAGTCAGCACCAGGATCAAAGCTGTAAGAACCGTCAGCATTGACCGTCACAGAACCTTCAGCCGTGTCGCTCACCAAGCTGAAGCTCAGGTCGTCGCCGTCAATATCAGACGCATCCAACTGACCGCTCACCGCAGCCCCGTCTTCAACCGCGGAGACTTCCTCGGCCAAGGCAACAGGATCGTCGTTCGCAGGATCAACCGTCAGGTCGACCGTCGCCGTCGAGGTCGCGCCATGCTCATCGGTGATCGTGTAGGTGAAGCTCGCAGGACCGTTGTAGTCCGCGTCCGGCGTGAACGTCACTTCGCCGGTCTCCGCATCAAGGCTCACCGTACCGTGCTCGGCATCGCCAACGCCCGTGATGGTGAAGCTGTCACCCACGTCAATGTCGCTGTCGTTGCCCAACAGTTCGGCGGCGCTGAACGTCGCTGAGCCGTCTTCGCCAACGGAACCCGTGTCGTCAGATGCTACAGGGCCGTCGTTCGTACCGGTCACCGTCACCGTGCCAGTCTGCTCAACAACACCGCCCTGGCCGTCATCCACCTGATAGGTGAACTCAACCTCGCGCGTCGCGCCAACTTCCAGGTCCTGGAAGTCAGCACCAGGATCAAAGCTGTAAGAACCGTCAGCATTGAGCGTCACAGAACCCTCAGCCGGACCATTCAGCAGACTATAGGTCAGGGTATCGCCATCAACATCCGTGGCATTCAATTGACCGTCAACTGCAGCCCCGTCTTCAGCAGCTTCCGCCGTCTCCGCTCCAACAACCGGAGCATCGTTAATAGAATCCAGCGTGATATCGATCTGCGCCGTGTCTTCCTTGTAGCCGTCAGACACCGTGTAGCTCAGATTCAGCTCGCCGTTCCAATCATCGTTCGGCTTAAACGTCCAGGTTCCATCTTCGTTGTCCGTCAACGTTCCAGGAAGGTTGGAGCCGTCAACCGACATCACCGTTAGTGTATCGTTGTCGGGATCGCTCGAAGCTGCAAGAAGCTGCTCCGTCGTGATGGTTATCGACTGATCCTCCATCCCCGCCAGACTGATGTTTGTCGCATCAGGCGCTTCGTTCGGATCAAACTCCGTCCGCGTCCCGTCAACCGTCTCCGTCCGCGTATTCTTCCCATCCGTCGTCCCGGTCACCGTCCAGTCCGTCGAACTCGTCGTCGTCGAACCATCCTCATAGGTCGTCGTCGTCGTCGTCCGTGACGAATTCGTCGTCGTATAGTCGGTCTCGTAGGTGTTCGTCGTCTCCGTGTCGTAGACTGTCGTTACATCGCCGGTCTCGCTATCCGTCGTCCGGCTCAGAATCGCCTCATCAACCGTGTCGCTATCGACAAGCTCTTCATCACCGTAAACCGTCTCAGACTTGGTTTCGGTCGTTGCCGAAACATTGGTAACTTCCGGTTCGGACTCGGGATCGGGCCCGGAACCAGGCTCAGACACGGGCTCAGGGTCGGGCTCATCTTCCGGATCATCTTCCGGGCCGGGGCTATCTTCCGGCTCGGGCTGCTCATCGGGCTCAGACTCCGGCTCGGGCTGCGGTTCACTGGGTTGGCTGCTTTGGGCCGCTTGGGTTGGAGCAGGTCCTTCCACACCCCGCTCCCCACTGGCCCCTTCGAAATCCTCTTCAGGGCCTTCCTTTTCCCTTTCATTCGTTGGCGTATCATCATATTGACGGCCCGGCGCTTGCGTCCCATCGACACCAAGCCCACCACCGTTTTCAGAATCATCCACCTTGCGCCGCGCAGAATCGTCTTCAGACTCCTGCTCAATATCACTAAGATCATCAACCCCCTGATTGATGCCGCGAACCGCCTCGCCAGAATCGACCGTCGTCCCACCTTCCTGAACGAGGTTGCTTAAGACCTCGCTTTGGGTGGCCTTCGCGCCGTGGTGAATGCTAGACGCCAAATTGGCTTCGCTGCCAGTGGCGCCCTCGCCTTCGCCCTGGTTGATTTCCGGCTGCTGCTGAACAAGAACCTCATCATCTTCATCCATCTGAAGATTTGTCAGTTCGTCCAGGATTTCCTGTTCCTTCTGCGAATTCTGCCGACTCTTATCTTGGTTTTCCGAGCCTGATTCGTCTTCGGGTCTGTTGTCTTCAGCCATCACTAGAAACTCCAACCGGCGGCCTATCTCGACAAATTCCATCGAGATTTAAACTAATATCTATAAGTAACGTACTCCCGTTGCGAACGACCGTCCAACGAACCCGAACGTAAGCTCACGCCACTGATCTTAGAGACACAAGCCGGACACCAAATCCTGCACAGGATTGATTCCACAAGATAAATGGAAAAGGAACGATCCATGCTATTGACTCAGAAAACAGGGGGCGACAGCGCCTCTTTCAGCTGCTCGCTCTCCAGAAAAGTCAGACGGCAAGACTTTACCGTTCTTTTTTTATTGTTAATTTTTAAGCATGGGGTCACTTGGAAATAAGGTGCGGTCCAAGGCTCTCATCGCCTGATGATTGCGGTTTTTATCCCTTAATCATTCTGACTTCTTTGATGAGCTTGATTAAGCCGACATCCAAACGAACGCTCTTTACTTTTGGAGAACCTCAAATCGCACCGGCTTTAAAACTCGATCCGCTCGATTCCGTCAAAAGTAATCGTTTCACCCGTGGTCGCCCGTCGCCGTTTCACCATCGGCCTTGCCAAGCGCAATGCTGTCCCAGCCCGTTCCGCCATCCATAAAATCATTGCCGTCGCAGGTATCCCAAATAAAAAGGTCTTCCCCCGCATCGCCATAGAGCCAATCCTCACCGGCCGATCCACGGATTTCATCGTCACCGGCCCCTGCGTATAGGGCGCCGTCGCTATGGACAGCCGTTTTCCCTTTGCCGGAGGATTCGCCAATCAGCATATCGCCACTCGCATTTCCCTGACCGTCGCTCACCTAATAGGTGAAGGAGCCGGAACCGTAATAGTCGGCGTCGGGCGTATCTGTAAAAGTCGCAGAAGCGGTTTCCTCAACGGGAATTTCAGCAGCCGATGTCGGTTCACGAGATTCCGCTGGCGCATTCGGCTGGCCTTCCGAGCGGTCAGCATAATTTACATGGGCTTGAGACTCACCCTGGCCTACCAGCGCTTCAACAGTTCTCGACCTTTCGGTATCAGACGGGCATTCTTATGCATGTTCATTCGGTCTTCCTCGTTTGGCTTCTGTTCTCGCAAACATCAGCTTCTCAGGGACGGACCGAATGAACAACCCCCTGAAACATCACAGCTAGATCAAACAAAAACGGGCGGCCAAAGCCGCCCGTTTGTAATCTTAACGTTGAAATTTTCAGAGCCGTTACGCCGCCGATGAAGCTTTCGATGCTTTCGCCGCCTGACGGCCTGCCTCGAAGGCTTTTTCGTTCAACTCCGCCAGTTCCGGTTTTTTCGCCCGGAACCGATCAACGATGATCGATTTCAGGGTTTCGGCCGGGAACGGCAGATCCTCGGAGATCGCACCCAGCATGATCGTGTTGACCATGCGGATTTCCCCCAATTCCTGCGCGATGGCCCCCGCATCGAAGGCATGAACTTCAACACCGGCCTTCCGGATTTCGGCAATGGGATCGTCCGGGTAGTCGAACAGACCGATGTTAACCACCGGCGGCTTAAGACGCAGGGTATTGACCATGGCCACTCCGTTGGGCCGCAGGTGAGTACACCAACGCATCGCCTCGGCAGGCTCAAACCCGACAATAATATCGGCATCACCGGGGTTGATCGTCGGCGAAAGAACCTTGGGGCCGAACCGAACGTGGGACGTAACCACGCCACCCCGTTGGGCCATGCCCGCCACTTCGGTCTTTTTGACGTCCATACCAAGTGAGATCGCCGCCAGGGAAAGAATTTCCGAAGCAGTCATCACGCCCTGGCCGCCGATACCGACGACCAGAATATTGGTGATATCTTCCTGATTGCTCATAACAGCGCCCCCCCGCGGTCAGTTGACAAAATTGAGCTTGGCCGGAACGATGGCGTTCGGGCCACAGGTCTTGGGACAGAGGTCGCAGCCGGTACAAGCCGCCGTCTCGATCTGAACCCAGGCTTTTTCGACCTGTTTGCCGTTATCCTTGGTGATGGTCTCACGGCGGGTCACCTGAATCGCCGGACAGCCCACATTGAGGCAGTTGGCGCAACCGGTACAGTCCTCATCGATCACGGTCAGCGGCTTCTGTTTCTCAAACTGGTCGATCAGCACACAAGGCTGGTTGGTGATGATCACCGAAGGCTCGGGGATCGCCATCTCATCCTTGATCGCCTTGAACAGAACCGGCATTTCGTAGGGATTGACCGTCTGAATACGCTCTTCCTTGATGCCTAAGGATTTGCATAGGGCGGCAAAATCCACCTTCGGAGTTTCGCTACCGTCGATGCCCCGCCCAGTGCCTGCATGATCCTGGCCACCGGTCATGCCGGTGGCTGAGTTATCGAGCAGCAGGATGGTGATGTTGGCGCTGTTGTATACCGCATCCAGAGTCGGCTGCAGTCCCATATGGAGGAAGGTGGAATCACCAATTACGGCAATAATCCCTTTGTCCTTATCCACTTCACCGCGAGCCAGGTCCATACCTTCGGCCATGCCGATGGAAGCGCCCATGCAGGTGGTGGTGTCGAGCGCATTCCACGGATGACCGGCGCCCAGGGTGTAACACCCGATATCGCCGGAAATCAGAGTCTTCTTGTGAAGACGCGACAGGCAGTAATAGACCGAGAGGTGCGGACAGCCGACACACATGGTCGGCGGGCGCGGGAAGACGGGAACGGCAGGCACATCGGCCTCGACCGCTTCATCACCCAGCAGACCGCGAACGCCGGGCGCCATGCGCGGCGGGGTCAACTCGCCGGTGCGCGGCATAATATCCTTGCCATGGACCTCGAAGCCATTGGCTTTCAGTTCATTTTCGATCAGAGGTTCGGTTTCCTCGACGACGACCAGATTTTCAACGCCCAGGGCAAAGGCCTTGATCCGCTCTACCGGCAGAGGATAGCTCATCCCCAGCTTGATCACCGGCGCATCGGGGAAAGCTTCTTTGACGTGCATATAGGCCGGACCCGAGGTAACGAAGCCGACCCGCTTATCCGACCCGTCTTCTTCAAGCGTCAAATCGGTTTTTTCAGCATAAGCGCGGAGCTTGTCTTCGCGTTCCAACTGCCAGGGCAGACGGTTTTTAGCTGTCGAGGGAACCAGTACCCACTGACCGGGGTCCGGCTGGAACCCCTTGGGTTCGAACTCGGTGCGCTCTCCAACGACCACCATGGTTTTCACATGGCAGACCCGGGTGGTCATACGCAGAATGACTGGAGTATTGAATTCCTCGGAAACTTCGAAAGCCCGTTTAGTCATTTCATAGGCTTCCTGGGAATCTGCCGGTTCGATAATCGGCAGATGACCGAAACGGCCCCAGTAGCGGGAATCCTGCTCGTTCTGCGAGGACGAAAGCCCCACATCATCGGCAATAGCGATGACCAGACCGCCGCCCACACCGGCCAGTGTCTGCGACATCAAAGCATCGGAAGCAACGTTCATGCCCACATGTTTCATGGCGCAAAAGGCCCGCGCTCCGGCGACCGAAGCGCCGATGGCGACTTCCAATGAAACCTTCTCGTTGACCGACCACTGAGCGTGAATATCGGGGTAGAAGGCGACGTTTTCCAAAATCTCGGTGGACGGCGTGCCCGGATAGGCGGTGGCGACTCTTGCACCGGCTTCCCAAACGGCTCGCGCAACGGCTTCGTTGCCCGAGAGTAGATGCCGTGTCTCGGCGGCGGCTTGAACGACAGCGTTCAACGGACTTCCCCTTACGTAGTATCGAAAAAACTCCCTTCCCTACCGAATGGCGCACTTTTTTAGAAAAAGTTTGGGCCCCAAACGGTTCGGGAAGCGCACAATAGGCCAACTCGACCTGAAAAACCAGACTCTACGTATGGGCTCCACCCAAGGCCTTGAGTTAGGTCATCACGGGGTCAAAATAAGCGTTCCGTTTTCAATCCGAAAGCTACTGAGACGGTTGAGAAAACTCATGCCGAGAAGCGATTGCCCCATCTCGGCGCTATTGACCGAGGCCGTCACACCCTCGGCCAAAATCGGGCCGATTTTCAGACTGCTCAACCGCACCGGGGCCGTGGCGATCGCGCCGTTCGCCGTTTGGGCCCGCCCGACGAAGCTCAGCTTCGCAGGATCGAGCCCAATCCTTACCGCATCGCCCGGCGCAAGAACCACTTGGCTTGCTCCCGTATCGACCATGAAGCGAACCGAAACACCGTTAACCTGGGCCTGGATGTGAAAATGTCCATCGGCCCCCGCCCGAAAATGCATCTCACCCGCCTTGCCCGCAACACCGCCCGCCGGATCCAATTCACCCAGCATCCGATCTTTCACCATGACGATTTCCTGGCGGAAACTGAACCCGGCAAAAACCACCAACCCGATGGCAAGCCAAGCGGCAATATTGCGGAGCATGTGGGAAGGCCGCATCCGCAGATGCAAAAGCCCACTCCCCACCAGGGCAAGGATGCCGACCGTACGGATGACATGGGCCCAGTCCTCACGTCCCGAGAGAGCGCCGGGATAGCTGGCCATGAGCAATGCAATCAGGCCGAAAATCGCAATCCCGCCGAGCACCCAATAAAAGGGGCGACGGGAAGAAGGCGGTTTTTGCCAAGGTCCTTTTTGAATGGGACGATCCTCTCTTTTGAAAAACGGACGACTCTTTAATATAGTCCACCCCCATGAAGAAGGAACAGGCGGAAACCATCGCCTTGCAGGCGGTCGCTTTCATCGGCGGCGACGAGCGGGCCTTACGGGGCTTTCTCGCGCAAAGCGGTATGGACGAAGGGGATCTTAAGGCGGCGCTCACCCAGCCAGAGTTCCTGGCCGGAGTCCTCGACTACATTCTATCCCATGAGCCGACTTTGACCGCCTTTTGCGATCAGACGGACCTGCCCTACGACCTGCCCGCACGGGCGCGACGCGCCCTACCGGGCGGCGACGTTCCCGACTGGTGATAGGGATAAATTAAAGACCCAGGTAGGCTTCTTTAACCTGGTCGTTGGTCAGCAGCTTTTCGGCGTCGTCGCTAAGAATGGTTCGCCCGGTTTCCAGCACATAACCACGGTCGGCAATCTTAAGAGCGGCAAAAGCGTTTTGCTCGACGAGGAACACCGTCGTCCCGGCCTTCTTGAGCTCGACGATTTTTTCGAAAATCTCTTCGACCAGATTGGGGGCCAGCCCCATGCTCGGTTCATCGAGCAACAGCAATTTAGGCCGCGCCATCAAAGCCCTTGCGATAGCCAACATTTGCTGTTGGCCGCCCGAAAGGGTGCCCGAGGCCAATTTGGCCTTTGTCTTGAGGATTGGGAACATGGCGTACATGGCCTCCATGTCCTCATCGATATTCTTCATCGCTCTCGTATAAGAGCCGAGCATCAGATTGTCTTCCACCGACATGGGGCCGAACATCTGGCGCCCTTCGGGCACTTGAGAAATCCCGCGTTTGACCCGCTCGCCCGCCGAAACGCCATCGATGGATTGTCCTTCAAACGAGATGGTTCCGCCGCTCACCGGCTGAACGCCGGAAATTGCCCGCAGCAAGGTGGTTTTGCCCGCACCATTAGCCCCGACGAGAACCACCAGTTCTCCCTCGGCGATCTCAACATCGATACCGTGCAAGGCCTGAATACGTCCGTAATGGCTGGTCAGCCCTTCTACCTTCATCAGCATGGCTAACCCTCCTTCACTTCCAACGCACCCGAACCAAGGTAAGCCGTAATAACGTCCGGGTTGTTACGCACGTCGTCCACCGAACCCTCGGCCAGTTTGCGACCATAATCGAGAACCACAATATGGTTTGAAATTCCCATCACCAGATGCATGTCGTGCTCGACCAAAACCACGGTGACCCCGCTTTCCGAGACCTTACGAATCAATTCATCGATTTCACCGGTTTCCGAATGGTTCAGCCCGGCTGCCGGTTCATCGAGAAGCAAAAGACGCGGTTTGGCCGCCAGGGCCCTGGCAATTTCCAAGCGCTTAAGCGCGCCATAGGGCATTGAGCCCGCGTCCATGCCGATGTAGTCGCGCAAACCAACGAAAGCCATGAGGCGCTCAGCCTCTTTCCGAGCCTCCTTCTCCTTTCGGCCCAGCCCACCGGTGCGGAGGATAGAGCCGAACAGATTGCGCGGCATTTCCAGGTGCAAACCGACAAGGACGTTCTCCACCGCCGACATGTTGAAAAAAATCTGCAGGTTCTGGAAGGTCCGAGCCATCCCTTTGGCGGCCAGTTCATACGGGCCCAGACCTGCCGTTTTTTTCTCTTCAAAGAAAACCTTCCCGTCGGTCGGCGTATAGACCCCGGTAATCAGGTTGAAAAGCGTAGTCTTGCCTGCGCCGTTGGGACCGATGATCGAATAAATCTGGCCCGGATCGAAAGAGAAAGAGAGATTTTCGACCGCATGGACGCCGCCGAATTCCTTGCTCAAACCTTCAACGCGAAGAATGCTCATGCCACTTCCTCCGCTTTCGGCTTACGCTTCAATCTGGCGACCAGACTGGGCAGCAGCCCTTTTGGTAGGAAAATGACCGTCAGCATAAGAATGAGACCCAGAACCATATGCTCGAAATCTTCAAAGGCGGTCAGCAATTGCGGCAAGACCGTGAGGATCGCCGCGCCAATCACCGCACCATAAACGGAGGCCATGCCACCGAGCACCACCATGGTGACCAATTCCACGGACTTGAGGAAATCGGCATCCACCGGGGTGACGAAGCCGCCGTAATGAGCCAACAGACTTCCAGCCAGCGAGGCGTAAACGGCCGATACGACAAAAATCAGCAGCTTGTAGCGCGCCACATCGACGCCGCAGGTTTCAGCCGCCACTTCCGAAGTATGAAGCGCGCGAAGCGCCCGGCCGATGGGGGATTCGATGATATTGAGCGCCACCCAAACGGAAACCAGCAAAACCCCGCCAACGACCCAATACCAGACTTGTTCTCCATAAACCTCATAAGACCCGAGGGTAAGAGGATTGACCATGGTGCCATCGGGACCGCCGGTCCATTTGGCTTCCGTATTCAGCACGATGGAAATGATGATTCCCAATCCTAACGTACCCATGGCGAGGAAATGGCCCTTCAGTTTAAGAATTGGCCGTCCCAGGAAAAACGCCAGTAGAGCGACCATAGCCGCGGTGAAGAACATGGCCGTTAAGGGAGCCCATTCGAATTGGCCGGTGAGGATCGCCGAGCCGTAAGCGCCCAAACCAATGAAACCCGCATGGCCCAGACTGATCTGACCGGCATAACCGATCAGCAGGTTGAGGCCGATGCAAACCATGGCGTTCAGGCCGACCCGGATAGCAATGTCGAAATAGAAACTATTGGGCAGAATGCTCGGCAGCAATGCGATAACCGCCGCCAGGACCAAAAGCCCGCCAGTGCGTGGATTGAACAGCCAAGTCATACCCGATCCGCCCCCTTCTTGCCGAACAGCCCTTGAGGCATAAAGATCAGCACTAGAAGAATAATGATGAAGGCGATGGCGTCTTTATATTCAGACGACAGGTAACCGGCGCCCAAGGCCTCGGCGACACCGACAATAATCCCGCCGATAATTACCGCCCGCCCGGTGCTCAAGCCGCCGAGAATCAACGCACAAAAACCTTTTAAGCCCAACATGATGCCCGCTTCGTAAGAGGTGAAGGCGATGGGGGCGATAAGAATGCCCGCGATAGCACCCAGCATCCCGGCCAGCCCGAAACCCAACATCATCACCGTTTTCACGCGGATACCGACCAAGCGCGCGGCCAATGGATTGTAAGCCGTCGCCGTCATGGCCTTACCCATGGGCACCTTGTTGAAGAAATACCAGAGAGCGGCGACGATGACCGCCGCACCACCCATAATCCACAAATATTGCGGCACGATAACCGCACCGAAAATATTGATCGGCTCCTCACCGCTGAAAGCAGGCAGAGAATGGAAATCTTTGTCCCAAACAACCTGAGCAAGACCGCGCAGAAAGATCGACGCACCGATGGTGATGATGATCAGGGTCACCACATCGGCAGACTTCCGGGCGGGCTCGATTGCCAGCTTTTCAAGCAGGATACCGACGAAAATCGCCGCCAGAACGGCGCCAACAACCGCAATAGGCAACGGCGCGCCCGCATCGACAAGAAAGACCGCCGTCATACCCCCGATCATCACAAACTCGCCCTGAGCGAAGTTGATGACGTGGGATGCGTTGTAGATGATAAAGAAGCCCAGCCCGACGAGACCGTATGTGGCCCCAACGGTGATGCCGGACAGCAAGAACTGCAAAAACTCAGCGTACATTACTCTAAGCGCTGAAACGAACGCCCCTGCGCCCGCTCAAGCCACCCCCCTGGTGAATATCGGTAGCGCCATTCCGTTAACCGGAAGATTGTTCGACTACCGAACTAATGCGACAGTCTAGCGCTGACTTTAAAAAAATCAACGCATTTCGATACCGAAATACCACTTTATTGAATTCGGCCCATTTCGAGCCTCGATCAGATGGTATTTATATTGAGCCACCAAATGGCAAAATGTAAATACGATCCAATATATTCCAAAGGCTTAGAGCGCGCTTGGCAGCAAGCATCAATGATGCTCCGCTTCGGATTTTACCGCTTACGCCCTATAAAATTCCAGCCAAAACAAAACCGGGCGGAGTTTCCTCCGCCCGGTATAATGACCGATATTGGCTGTCGGTCCAGCCCTAAGTTGGGCTGGCCGAAAATTCACTCGGCTTACTGGGCGAGGGTCCAGTCGCCGTTTTTGATTTCCAGCATTTTGAAAGCCGAAAGATCGAGGCCCAGATGGTCCTTGGCCGACATATTGACGATACCGCCGGTTCCAATGTAACCGCTGGTCTTTTCAATCTCAGCCCGCATCTTCTCTTTGTCGGTGCCACCGGCGCGAACCATAGCCGCGAGAGCCATCTGAAGTCCGTCGTAGGCATGGCCGCCAAACGTGGAAACGCCCGCATTGTACTTGGCTTCATAAGATTTGATGTATTCAAGAAGCACCGCTTTCTGCTTGTCGGAATCAGGCAGCTTGTCTGCAACCAGCAAAGCCGAAGCAGGAAGACGGACACCTTCGGCGGCATCACCGGCCAACTCGATGAACTTCTTCGAAGCCACACCGTGCGACTGGTACATGGGAACCGTAATGCCGAGCTGTTTGTAGTTCTTGGCTACGATTGCCGGACCGGAACCGAAGCCAGCGACCAGAACGGCCTGCACGCCTTCAGTATTTTTAATCTTGGTCACCTGCGGGGTCATGTCGGTATCTTTGGCGCCATAGGTTTCATCGGCGACCAAGTCGATGCCGTAGCTGTTGGCCAGAGCCGCACACTGCCCACGCATGGACTTACCGAAACCGCCGGTGCCCGAAATCATGGCCACTTTAGAAATGCCCTTGGCCTTCATGTCTTCGAAGATTTTGCCGCAGGCCATGCGGTCGGTATGAGGCGTTTTAAAGACCCATCTCTTGACTGGTTTAATGATCGCCACAGCGCCCGCAAGAGAAATGAACGGCACTTTCGACCGTTCTACCAACGGAATAACCGCCATGCTCTGGCCCGACGTGGAGCCGCCGACAATCACATCGACATTGTCATTGCTGATCAAGCGTTTGACCGCAGTGATCGCTTTCTTGGCGTCGTGCTGCACATCGTAGTGTATAAGCTCGACCTGCTTGCCCATAACGCCGCCACCCTTGTTGATGTCTTCGATCAACATCTGCAAGGTTTTCAGCTCCGGGTCTCCCAGGAATGACGCCGGACCCGTAACCGACAAGAAAGTGCCGACCTTGATGGTGTCGGCAGCCTGAGCGCTTCCGAGTGCGAAACCGGCAAACGCCAGACCGGCGGCGCCGGCCAGAAGGGTTTTACGAAGTATTTTACGAATCATGGTCCTCTCCCAAACTCCCATGTGACTTAAAAATTTAAGCTCTATGTTTACGCCGTTTTGGCGTTCTTCTCATTTTTGAAGCGGCCCCACAAAAGGCGCTTTGGAGATCGAACAGACAACTTTTGCAATATAATTTCGGCCCGTTCGATCACACCCCCGAGTGCGCGCGTGGAAGTGAGCGTAACCCAAGTGACCCGGAAAACGCCAGCCCTTATGCGGACTTAGCCAAAAAATCGGCAAAAGAATACGGATTTTTCAGACTGTTCATAGGGAAGAAACCCCACAAAAATAATGGTTTGGCACCCAAACAAGTTAAGTGATTTTTTTTAGCCTTGAAGGACCACGGCGGCCCAATCACCCACCACATAGCGTCGCCGGACCCTCAAACCGACCCGCCTGTGAACACTTTCGATGCGCGGTAGGTCACTAGCGAAGAAACCGGACAGCACGGCGACTCCGCCGAAGGCGAGATTTTGACGTAGATCGGTCGCCATCTGGCATAAAGGCCGCAGGAGAATATTGGCGACGATCAGATCGTAAGGCCCTCTTTTTCGCACGATTCCGGCTTTATAGCCGTTACCGCACCCGACCCGCACCCGATTTCCCAGACCATTCAATTGAAAATTCCACCGGCTGACCCGAACGGATTCGGGGTCGATATCGACTGCGGTAATGGGAATACGCCAGAGCTTGGCCATAGCCATGGAAAGAATCCCCGACCCACAGCCCACATCGAGCGGCTTTCTAAACCGACGGTCTTTGATATCCTGCAAAGCTAAAAGACAACCGCGTGTGGTCTGATGCTCCCCTGAGCCGAAGGCCGTTGCCGCATTGATTTCAAGACCGATCCGACCAGTGGGGATATCCCCCTCGTAGTGCGACCCGCGCACGAAAACGCGACCGACCTCGACCGGCGGAAAATGAGCTTGGTTCTCATCAACCCAGTCGCGACTTGAAAGCTCGTAAAGTTGTGGCTTCGGCGTATCGATGTTCAACTCTTTCGCCACCTGCGCCAAAGCGGTTTCCAGCTCTTCACGGTCGGGCCGGTCAGCGGAAATCCCACTCATGTCCCAGCGTTTGGTCCGCTCGTTTTCAAAGGCGCTGACCGCCCCAAACCGATGCAACAACACTTCCTCAACGGCCTCGACAGCCTCCTTGGGCACGACGACTTCAACCATCCAGGCGCTTGAAAGCGGAATCATCATTTGACTTCCTTGCGCTCGGCGCTTTTTGAAAGAGTGGCGAGACGGGCCATTTCCGGCCCTTTGAACAAATCGGGGTCGGCCAGATAGGCAAGCAGCAGGTCCATCGAATCGACGCCCCAAAACAACTCACCATCGATGACCGCAGTGGGCACCCCAAACACCTTGCGAGACACCGCCTCATCGACATTCGCAATCAGGGTCCCTTTGACTTCGGGACGGGAAACCAGCGCATCACCATCCTCAATCTCAAGAAAATCGCAGATAGACCGCCAGTCGTCGGGATCGTCCGATAGCCAGTTCCTCTCCCAGACGGTGGCGAAAATCTTGGCGACCAAATCCTCCGTCGGGCCCAAAGCAATGGTCAAACGGAGAATATTTAACGGGTTAAACGGGTGGCCTTCGGGATATCGAAAGGGAACACCCATCCGCTCGGCCATCCAGTGGGTCTGGCGGTAGGTATGCAGACGCTTGCCATCAATCTCGGCGGGACCTTTGCCGCCAGTCGCTTTGAGCAGACCGGCAAACAGTGTCGGTTTGAAGGTCACCTCCACATCGGGCGGCAGCTCCTTTAAACGGTGAAAAGCCAGATAGGCGTAGGGGGAAATATAGTCGAAATACCAGTCCAGTTTTCTCATGACTCCTCGACAAACGCCTCCATCACTTTTTTCGTTCCCGCTTTCTCGAAAGCGATCTCCAGCTTTTCCCCGTCGGCATCGAGAATGGTGCCATAACCGAATTTTTGGTGGAACACCCTCTGACCGATGGAAAAACGGCTCGGCCGGTTGATTGCGGCAACCTCGAAAGCTTCGACATCGATAACCCGTCGGCGGCGACGCGCCGGAAAGGCGAAACCCGCCGAGCCGCCATCGCTCAACCCTCCACCACCGAATCCCCGCTGACTACCGTAAAGCCCCCGCCCGCCACGGCGGTCAATGTGCTCAGGCGGCAACTCATCGATAAACCGCGACGGCAGGGCGCTTTGCCATTGATTGTAAATCCGTCGATTGGCCGCATGGACAAGAAACGCCTGTTTACGCGCCCGGGTGATCCCCACATAAGCCAGCCGACGCTCTTCTTCTAGGGCCTTGTGCCCGCCTTCATCCAAGGCGCGTTGATGCGGAAAAACCCCTTCTTCCCAGCCCGGTAGAAACACTAGGTCAAATTCCAGCCCCTTAGCCCCGTGGAGCGTCATAATACTGACCTTGTCCTGACCCGTATCGCTGTCGTTCTCCATGACCAGACTGACATGCTCAAGAAACGCCGGAATGGTCTCAAACTCCTCAATCGCCGGAATCAGTTCCTTGAGGTTTTCAATCCGCCCCGGCGCTTCCGGCGATTTATCCATCCGTAAAGCATCCATATAACCGGACTCATCGAGGACCAGCGCCGCCAATTCCGCATGGTTCATGGTCGCCAATTGCGACCGCCAGCGAGCGAAGTCTTCCAACAACCCAGCCAGGGTATTGCGTTGCTTTGGCTTGATCTCATCGGTTTCAATAAGTTGCACCGTCGCCTCGGCCATGGGAATGGCCGCCGTTCGCGATAACTCGTGGATAACCCGCTCGGTCGTTTTGCCGATTCCGCGCTTGGGAACATTGACGATCCGTTCAAACGCCAGGCTATCGGCAGGCTGAACGACCATCCTCAAATAGGCGATGGCGTCACGGATTTCCTTGCGCTCGTAAAACCGCGGGCCGCCGATGATTCGATAAGGAACACCCAGAGTAATCAGCCGTTCCTCGAACTCACGCATCTGGAATCCCGCACGAACCAACACGGCCATTTCTCGCAAAGGAAAGCCCTTGCGGTGAAAGTTCTCAATTTCCTCACAAACCAGCCGAGCTTCTTCCTGGCCATCCCAAACGCCTTGGACTACGACCTTTTCACCCTGCCCGTCTTCCGTCCAGAGGGTCTTGCCGAGCCGCCCTTCATTATTGGCGATGAGCCCCGAGGCCGCCCCCAGGATATGGCCGGTAGAACGGTAATTGCGTTCGAGCCTGACCACCCGCGCACCGGGGAAATCTTCTTCAAAACGCAGAATATTGCCGACCTCGGCCCCGCGCCAAGAATAGATGGACTGGTCGTCATCCCCGACGCAGCAGATGTTTTTATATCCCTGAGCAAGAAGGCGCAGCCAAAGGTATTGGGCGACGTTGGTGTCCTGATACTCATCGACCAGGATATAGCGGAACCGCTGCTGATAGGATTTCAACACATCGGGTGCGGCCTGAAACAGGGTCAGGCAATGGAGCAAGAGATCGCCGAAATCGGCGGCGTTCAAAACCTGGAGACGCTCCTGATATTGCCGGTAGAGATCGACCGCCCGGCCATCGGCGCATTCCACGCCTTCTTCGATGTCGCTCACCTTGTCAGGCGTCAGCCCCCGGTCTTTCCAGCGCTGAATGACCCCCATCAACGTGCGGGCGGGCCAGCGTTTATCGTCAACGCCTTCAGCCTCGCCGATCTGTTTCAACAGACGCACCTGATCGTCGGCGTCGAGAATGGTGAAGTTCGATTCTAGCCCCACCAGTTCGGCATGAACCCGCAATATGCGCGCGCCCAAGGCGTGAAAGGTGCCAATCCACCAGCCTTCGACATCGCGACCGACCAGTTGCCCCACCCGCTCCTTCATTTCACGGGCCGCCTTGTTGGTGAAGGTCACGGCGAGCATTTCCTGGGGATGGGCATGGCCCTGAACCAGAATATGCGCCAACCGGGTCGTTAAAGCCCGAGTCTTGCCCGTTCCGGCCCCCGCCAGCACCAACACCGGGCCGTCGACCGTCTCGACCGCTGCCCGCTGCCCTTCGTTGAGGCCCACCAGATAATCCGGCGCGGCCCCGCTCGGCGGCGCGCTTTCCTGGGGCGGCGGCAAGTCGTCGGTCAGGTCGAAAGGATCACTCATCGGGGGCCTAATAAAGAAGAAACAGAATCGCCCCTCAAACATAAGGGGCCGCGCCGCGCCGTCAACTTAGGAATGACGCTCCGCATGGCGCGCGTTCAAAAGCGCTTGATTGTAAGCCGTCAGGACGTCCACTTCGTTCACCGAGCCGACAAAAAACGGCCAGCCCCGGTCACCGACCACGGCCATATGCTCAATACCGCTGTCGGCCATCATCTTAAGCGCTACGCTCAAATCTTCATCAGGCGTCAAAACCGGAGCCATAACGTTGGCCACATCGCCCGCATTGATCAAATCATCCACATCGTGATCGAAAGCCACCTCGGAAAGATCGGCGAGCGTCACGGTGCCGTAGAAATCGCCATTCTCCCGAACCACGAAAAGCAGACTGGAAGGAGAATGCTGCAAAGATTCGCGCACGCTTTGAATGCCGATATCCATGGTCACGACCTCACCTTCACGGCTCATAACGTCTTTAACCTGCAACCCCCTCAAAACAGAGGCCTCAAACCCTTCCTTTAAATCGACTCCTCGGTTGCCAAGTTGCCAGGTGAAAAACGACTCCATGCCGGTTTGACGAAAAACCACCGATGCGGCGACCGCCCCGACCATCACGGCAATAGTCAGCGCATAGTCGCTGGTCATCTCAAAAACGATAAAGGTGGTTGAAATGGGCGCACCTAAAATAGCCGCCGCCACAGCCCCCATACCAATCACCGAATAGGCTTCAACGCCAGAAACGGCATGCGGCAGAATAGCATCGGCAACGAAACCGAAAGCGCCTCCCAACATAGCGCCAATCACCAGGGCGGGGCTGAAGATGCCGCCGGCGAATCCACCGCCCAGACAAATCATCGTGGCAAGAAGTTTCGCGACCAACAGGCCAACCAAAATCATCATGGGGTAGCCGCCGCGCAACGCCTCGTCGGTGGCCTCGTAGCCGACCCCCAACACCTGGGGAAAGACGATTGCAATCAGTCCAACCGCCAGCCCGGCGGCCATCGGCTTCAGAAAGGCCGGACCCGGCAATTTAGACGAAATGAAAGCAACCCCGCCGATCCCCCTTATCAACAGGATGCCAACCAGCCCGGCAACGATGCCGAGGACAGCAAAAGACGGTAACTCCCAGAGAGAAACGATTTCATGAGGAGGAAGCTGGAAAGCCGGAAAGTCACCAAAGTATGATCGCGAAACAACCATCCCGGTAACGCTGGCGATCACCACCGGAGCCAAGGCGCTCAACGCGTAGTGTCCAACCACCACTTCATGGGCGAACAGCGCCCCGGCAATAGGCGCATTGAACGAAGCAGCCACGGCTGCAGCAACCCCGCAGCCCAGAATAGTGCGGGACAGGGTCTCGGTGAGTCTCAGCCGCCGCGCAACCCAGGCGGAAAAAGACGCCCCCAAGTGAATCGCCGGTCCCTCCCGACCGACCGAAGCCCCAGCGCCAAGCGATAGGGCGCTGGCGAACGCAGCCGTCACCCCGGTTCGCAACGACATATAGCCTTTGGCGAAAGCGCCGGCCTCGATGACTTCGGCAACCCCTTGAGGGCGGCGCCCCGGCATCAAAAACTGGAGAAACAGCCCAACCAGTAAACCGCCAACCACCGGCGGCAGCAAAACGTGAACCCAGGAAAAATTGGCGAGGTGAGACACCAGAAGCTCAGTCTCATCGCCAAAAAAGACCGTCTGGACAACACCGATAAGCAACCGGAAACCGATAATCAGTCCACCCACCAAGCCACCCGCAACCAGCGCCAGAACGGCCAATATCAGCTGGTCGTTTCGGACAATCGCCCTTAGCCAAAAAAGTAAGCGGCTCCATCGCCAGCGGCGGCGCGCCATCAAGACAAACTCCCCATAACCATACCGACGCACCGAAAGCCCATCGGCACCTCAGACACCTAATAGAAGGAAAAGGTCAAATTTCAGTTACGGAGACGAGATAAAAGCTAGGGTCCTGGTCCTAAAGCGCTATCTCAGATCATACTCGCTAAAGACTCGGTCGCGACCTTCCCGTTTGGCCTTCAAAAGAGCCTCGTCGGCACGGCCGATGAAGTTGGCGATGGGTTCACCTGTGGCCAACTTGGCGACACCGGCCGAAATAGTCACTTTACCGAGGCTCTCATTGGTTACCCGGTTAACCAGCGGGCGACGTCGAATCTTACTGCAGATTTCCGCAGAAATCTTTACGGCCTCATCGGCGCTGACATTTGGCAAGATCAGAGCGAATTCCTCGCCGCCGTAGCGAGCGGCAATCCCGTCGCGTGGAATGGCTCCGGACATAACGGAAGCGACCAGCTTGATTACCTGATCGCCCACTTGGTGACCGTAGGTATCGTTAAATTTCTTAAAGCGATCAATATCGAGCATGGCAAGACAGAGATTCCCGCTGCTTTGGGATGCCTCCCCCGCCAAACGCCGGAGAGTCGAATCGAACGTCTTACGGTTGGCCAGACCGGTCAGCCCATCGGTCATGGCCTCGGCTTTGGTATCGTCCAACTCTTTGCGCAATTCCCGCATTTCCATCGCCGAAGAGGTCAGCTTATCTTCAAGCATTCTGGTGCGCGTCTGCATCTGGCTGGTCGCCGATTTGACCCCCTCGATCAGTTTTGCCAAATCGTCAATCGGCAAATCCGCATGCAGACTTTTCGATGCTCCTTCCAGAGCATCTCCATAGGTCTTAGCACCCCGTTGGCTATCGCCGATGAAATTGACCAGCCGTTCCAGCTGGGTTTCGATTTTATCGGCAGCCGAAGAAAGCTGGCTTTCATCATGGCTGAACGTAAAGAACCGTTCATACAGTTCGGCCGAAACGATCTCCTCTTTCGAGGCGAGCACCTTGTCCAGTTCCTTTTTCAGGTCGGGATAGGTTTCGGCGAAATAATGATACCAGACGGTAAAGTTATTGGGATGCGCGGCTATACCCCGCTTTTCCATCAGGTCTAACGCTTGCTGAGCGTATCCCATCACACGTTCGAGACGATTATCGGCGTCCACTATAAAAACTACTCCAGGCGGGGCTATCGATTTTCCCGCAGAATACTCAATCTCTTCCCGCGGCCCAATAGGAAATAAATACAGATTCGAGTGATTGAAGCTAATGGTTAGGACTGTTAGCGTAAGCATTGTGGTTTTTGTTGGGGAGGACGGCTTTTGAAAACGTTCCAAGCATTATTGAAAGGGGTCGCTGTCACCGCTATCGCCGTGACGATGGGAGTCGGTCTCATGGGATGCGACGAGGCGGAAAAGGAAAAAGCCGCGGTGGTCAAGGCTCTGCCACTCGACCCGGATCGCGCCCGAACCATGGCCGCCAAACTTACATCGGTGAACACTGCGAATTCCCTCATCGAACCCAATGGATACCTGCGCTTATCCGTCATGGCCGATGATTCGGAAGTCGTGGCCGCCATCCTGGCCGATTTTTACGGCCAACCGGTCGGCGCCCTTTCCCTAACGCTTGAAGGGTCGCTTCCAGGCGGGGAACGCATTGAGCCTCTCACACTGGCGGAATGGACGGCTGAACCGGCCACAGATCCGAAATCTCCCGTCCCCGTACGCTACCGGGCAAAAACATTTTTTGCCGGGCCCCTTTCATCTTTTTCAGCCGCCGACCGGGTAGGCGAAGCAAGCCTTAGAGTTTCGGCCATTTACCAACCCATCGATAAAACGCTCGGAACGCAGATTTTCGATAATTTAGCTGAACTCAAGGTCTCGCCACAGACGGGGACCAAAGCTCTGGTCTTTAAGACAAGCAGTGGTGAAACGGCGGGCCGTATCGCCTTCGGCTTTGAGCGTCGGCCCAGTCTTTTGGCCGGTAAACTGCTTAGCGGAAGCTCTTTGTCTTGGGCCGAAATCATGGAAACGTCTCTCCCCGGAGGCGGACGATTGGGCGAAGTGATCAAGCCGCAACTAGGCGCATTTTGGTCGACCGACGGCGAGCCGTTCGAAGCCGCCTGCTCTGCGCTTCGCCAAGCCCTGACCGAGGATGCCGCCCTTGATCCGCTCGACGCCGCCGCAACCCTTTGGATACTCACCCAGCGTCACGCGCTTTACGCCAGCGTTGCTTCTTACGAAACGGCCTGTGCAGACGAGCGCATTGCCCAAGGACTTGAAGTGCTGGAACGGGATTTACCATCCAGTCCAATCAACGAGAAAAAACTTTCCGTCTCAGCGATGAACGCCAAGTTGGGGCGGGTTGGAGCCTTAGCCCGTTCCACCGACCCGGACGGCGCAATTGAGAAACTCGCTATCATGTTTGGCGATCAGGTTACACTGATGGACCCCTACGGCATTCTGGCCGGCCTTGACGATGAGGAAACCATTCAAGCGAACGGCGTCTCGGTTCATCCCTCCACCGATGGGGCCCTGGCGTCAGAATACCTCGCCAGCCTTCCAATCGACAAAATCGCCTGCTTCAGCAAAGGAATGGGAATGACTGGGAACCATCGGGCGACCTTGCTCTCACTAAACGGCAGCTCAGCCATCTGGGTCCTCGATTTGGCCTTCGATGCGGAAGAGCGGATTGTAGGCGTGGCCTTACGGGAAGCCGACAAAATGGCGGTCTGCCAAGCCATCGCCACCCGAACCACGCCCGAAAGTCAGTGCTATTTCAGCCAAAACGGGCCTTACAAACCGGCGGACTGCCGTTAAATCGGCGCAACCGACTCAGACCTAAACGCACCCCGTCGGCTTAGGCAAACCGCCCCATTTGCAGATCTGCTTCATCGGGCCATGCTCAAAAACCGAGTATAGATCTTTGGTTGATACGCCCATGGCCTTGGAGAATTTGCGAATGGGCGGCACCACGGAACTCTCCTCATACATCCGCCGCGCCTCGTTGATATAGCGCATATGGCTTTCGCCCAAGTCCACGCCATCACGACGCGCCAACTCGAGCGCCACATCCGGGCTCCAGTCGTCCCTGTTATACAGGTAGCCTTCACCATCCACATTGAGATCCATCGTTCTTTCCTCCTCACAAACATTGGAATGATTAAAAAGAAAGATGGGCAGCTTCGACAACGCTTCAAGATTAGATTTGCCTAATTTACCGAGAACAAAAAAAGCCGACGTCCAGAAGGACCCGGCTTAAAATCATAAACAACGGTCTGCTTTAAAACCTAGCGCAGCTCTTTCTTCTCTTTTTCTTTGCGCTTGGTCTTTTCCATCAGTTCAAAGTATTCCGCCATCTCATCGGCACCTAACATAGGCCAACTCCCCTGAACCAGATCCTTAAACTCTGTTTTCGGCACTCGCTTCAAATCGTCTCGACGGACCTGGAGCTTAGACCCCTTGTTTCCGCGCCGCAACATTAGCGAAATTTTCCTGCGTCCGTAAAATGAAAAACGACACTTTTTTGAACGTTTCTGAGAAGTTTTGTGAAATTTTCTATCTATATTGGGAATTATTCAAGGGAAAACACATACTTACGGATAACGGCAAGAAGTGTGAAATTTTTGTCACATTATCGTCATAATACGCCCCATAGAGGATCAAGCACCTCACCTCACACTTATAAGGATTGGATTCGCGCACTGCGGCATAAAAACGTAAGGCCCGGAAAACGACTGCTCCCAGGCCTTGCTTTTTAGTGAAAGCTAAATCGTAAAGTACTTAGCCTGCGGATGATGAACGACGATGGCCGCCGTCGACTGCTCAGGGTGAAGCTGATCTTCGTCAGCCATGCGTAGGCCGATCCTGTCGGCTCCCAACAAATCGAGCATCGGGCGCTGTTGGCTCATATCCGGGCAAGCCGGATAGCCGAACGAGTAGCGCGAGCCACGGTAGTTCTGCTTGAGAATTTTCTCAATTTCGCGCGCATCCTCACCACCAATGCCCAATGCTTCACGCATCCGCTTATGCACATACTCGGCAGCCGCCTCGGCCATTTCCACCGACAGCCCATGCAGATAAAGATAGTCTTGGTATTTATCCGCCTCGAACCATTCTTGCGCTACTTCTGTTGCCCGCTCGCCCACGGTGACCACCTGCAGACCGATCACATCGCGGCCCCCCTGATCGATGTCCGTGAAGAAATCGGCGATACAGAGCCCCCCTTCTTTCTTCTGACGCGGGAAAGAGAACCGGGCCACCTCCGTCTCACCATCCTTATCGAACAGAACGACCGAATCGTTTTCCGAGGCGCATTTCCAGAACCCATGAACCGCCTGAGGCTTCAAAATCGCTTCTTTCTCACAGCGTTCAATCAGGCCATGCATGATCGGGCGAATTTCTTTGGCCGCCCAGGCGGTCCATTCATTCCGATTTTTACCCGCCTTCTTGTAGCCCCAGTGGAACTGATACAGCATGGTTTCATTGAGATAAGGCTGAAGCGTCTTTAACGGAATATCCTCAATCACCCGCGCACCCCAGAACGGCGGCTCGGGAATTTCAACCCCTTCGCTGAGTTCCTGGCGCTTGAGCTTGATTTCATCCCAGTCGACCGGGCGGTCGGCAATTTCAGGCAACTCACCCAGGGCGCGTTTTTGAACCGAAGGACGGCTGGCCCGTTTGGTTTGGGCCTCTGCCAGATGATCGCTCAGCCCTCCGGCCACCGTCTTATCCATTAAATTCAAACCGTCAAATGCATCACGGGCATAGGCAACCTTACCCGAACCGTAAGCCTCGACGCAGTCTTCCTCCACATACTTGCGGGTCAGGGCCGCCCCACCGAGGAAAACCGGCAGGTCGAGATCGGCGCGGGTCATTTCCTCGAGATTGTCTTTCATAATGACCGTCGATTTAACCAGCAGACCGGACATACCCACCGCATCGGCTCCATGCTCTTTTGCCGCCTCGATAATTGCCTGAATCGGCTGTTTGATGCCCAGATTGATGACCTTGTAGCCATTGTTAGTCAGGATAATATCGACCAGATTTTTACCAATATCATGGACATCGCCTTTAACGGTCGCCAGCACAAGCGTACCCTTTTCCTGGCCGTCAATTTTCTCCATGTGCGGTTCCAGATAAGCAACGGCCGCCTTCATGGTTTCCGCCGACTGGAGAACGAAAGGCAACTGCATCTGGCCGGACCCGAACAACTCGCCCACCACCTTCATGCCATCCAGCAGAATAGTGTTGATGATTTCGAGCGGAGGATGGGCTTCCATAGCCTCGGCCAAGTCTTCATCCAACCCTTGACGGTCGCCGTCGACAATCCGCAATTTGAGGCGTTCTTCAACGGATTCGGGACGCTCCTTGACCGCATCTTTTTCCGCTTCCCGATCCTGGAACAAGGCGATCAGAGCATGGAGCGGGTCGTACCCTTCGGCGCGACGGTCGTAGATCAGGTCTTCCGCGGCCTTAACCTCCTCTTCTGGGATCGTGTGCAGCGGTTTGATTTTGGAGACGTGAACGATGGCTCCAGTCAGCCCTCGACGCACGGCATGATCGAGCATCACCGAATTGAGCACATGACGGGCCGCGGGCTTGAGGCCGAAAGAAATGTTGGAAAGGCCGAGAATCTGCTGACAGTCGGGCAGTTCCTTCGAAATGATCTCAATGGCTTCGAGCGTTTCAAGGCCCAGCTTACGATCATCCTCGTTACCGGTGCAAACCGTAAAGGTCAGCGGATCGAACATCAGATCCGATGCGGGAAGACCGTGTTTTACGCAGGCAAACTGATAGAGTCTTTTGGCGATCCGCACTTTTTCATCGGCGGTTTTGGCCATGCCTTCTTCATCAATGGTCAGAGCGATCACCGCAGCGCCGAATTTCTTCGCCAAGGCCAGACGCTCCGCTGCCGGTTCTTCGCCATCCTCGAAGTTGATCGAGTTAATCACCGCCTTGCCGCCATAAAGCTTCAAGGCCGCCTCCAACACATTCAATTCCGTCGAATCAATCACCAATGGCGTGGTCACGGCACCACGCAGTCGGTTCACCATTTCGCTCATATCGGCCACTTCATCACGGCCCACATAGGCGGTGCAGACATCGAGCGTGGTTGAACCTTCGCGCACTTGTTCCTTGCCGATGGCGACGCAGGCATCCCAATCTTCGGCAGCCTGCAAATCGCGGAATTTTTTGGAACCGTTGGCGTTGCACCGTTCACCGATGGAGAAGATCGCATTTTCCTGACGCAGCGCCGCCTGGCTGTAGAGCGACGCCACCGACGGCACCCAATGGAAGCTTCTTTTCACCGGTGCAGGCCGGCGCCCACTTTGGGCGTTTTTCCGCAGCATGGCGTCAAGCGCACCGATATGGCCCGCGTTGGTGCCGCAGCACCCGCCAATCAGGTTCACCCCATCTTCCAGAACGAACCGCTCGACCCAACGGGCCAATTCTTCGGGCGACAAGGGATAGACCGTTTCACCATCCACCAGTTCCGGCAGGCCCGCGTTGGGCTGAACCGAAATCAGCTTGGGCCAGTTTTCCGAGAGCCATTTAACGTGCTCGGCCATTTCCTGCGGTCCGGTCGCACAGTTAAGCCCCATCAGATCGACGTCCATGGCCTCGATTGCCGTCGCCGCCGCAGCGATATCGGCGCCGACCAGCAAGGCGCCGGTGGTCTCAACCGTCACCTGAACGAAAATCGGCGTATCCGTCCCAGCTTCTTCGCGGGCTTTCTTGACCGCATTGATCGCGGCCTTGATCTGCAAGGGGTCCTGACAGGTCTCAATCAGGCAGGCATCCACACCGCCCGCAATCAGGCCTTTGGCCTGGGGCAAAATACCGGCCTCCAAGCTGTCGTAATCGATATGTCCGAGGCTTGGCAGCTTGGTGCCCGGGCCAATATCGCCGATCACGAAGCGCTGACGATCATCGGTAAAGCTTTCGGCGGCTTCGCGCGCCACTTCGGCGCTGGCCTTGCTCAAGGAAAAAGCTTCCGCCTGCAAACCGAACTCGGCCAGTGTGACCTCAGAGGTTCCGAAGGTGTTGGTAATCACCATATCGGCGCCCGCTTCGTAATAGCCGCGATGGATATCGCGCACCACGTCGGGGCGGGTCCGGGTCAGAACATCGGTGCAGTTTTCGTTGCCATCGAAGTCTCCCTCAACGGTCAGATCGAGATTTTGAACCACCGATCCCATGCCGCCGTCACAAAGGAGAACCCGGTCTTTTAACGTCTCAAGAAGCTTGGTCATTTTTTATCGATCCTTCGGTTCAGGCGATTTTAGGGCGGACACCCAGGACATGGCAAATCGCGTAGGCGAGATCGGCCCTGTTGAGGGTATAAAAGTGAAAATCCTTGACCCCATTGGCGTTGAGCACTCGACATTGTTCGGCCGCTACCGTTGCCGCCACCAGTTTGCGCGTTTCAGGGTCGTCTTCCAGCCCGGCGAACAATTCGGCCAGCCACTTGGGTACGGTCGCCCCGCACATTTTGGAAAACCGCGTCACCTGAGCGAAATTGGTCACCGGCAGAATACCCGCCACGATAGGCACCTCGATCTCTGCCGCCCGGGCCCGGTCGAGGAACCGGAGATAATGCTCCACTTCGAAAAAATACTGGGTGATGGCGCGGGTCGCTCCAGCATCGATTTTCTTTTTCAAATAATCCATATCGGCCGTTGCGCTGGTCGCTTCGGGGTGAACCTCAGGGTACGCCGCTACACTGATTTCAAAATCGGCGACTTTCTTTAATCCCTCGACCAGATCGCTGGCGAATGCATAACCGCCCGGATGGGGCTTATATACCGTCTCACCTTCGGGCGGGTCGCCGCGTAAAGCGACCAAATGCCGCACACCACTGTCCCAATACTGACGCGCCACTTCATCCACCTCTTCACGGGTTGCGCCGACACAGGTTAGGTGGGCCGCCGGGTTCAATGAGGTTTCCTTCAAAATCCGCGAAACCGTCGCGTGAGTCCGTTCACGGGTCGACCCCCCTGCTCCATAGGTGACCGAAACGAAGGCCGGATTCAACGGCTCCAACCTTTTCAATGACGACCAAAGGGATTGCTCCATTTTTTCCGTACTCGGCGGAAAAAACTCAAAAGAGACATTGACGTCTTGTGGCAAAGGGGCTGCGACCGAAAGGGCCGAAAGATCATGCATTCTAGAAGATTCCTTAAATTATTGCGCCTCGGCCAGAGCCAGTGCGCGTTGCGCCGTCCAGATGACGACGGTCAACGGATTTCCCACCAATTTCTTTTTTCGGGTTTCGTTCAACCCAGCGGCCTTGAACCAACCGGCAAGCTCCTTATCGGCAAAGCCGAGACGCCGGTGTCGATGCTCAGCCCGCAGATCTTCAAGATCGTGCGGTGCGAAGTCGACAACCACCAACCGACCACCGGGACGCAAGACCCGTGCAGCCTCCGCCAAGGCCCGCTCCGGATCGTCGGCGTAGTGCAACACCTGATGGACAATAGCGAGGTCAAAGGATTCATCGGCAAAGGGAATTTGATAAAAATCACCCTGACGAACCGAGCAGTTTGCCGCTGCGCTTTCCAGCTTGGCTCGCGCCACGGCTAACATTTCACGGGACTGATCGATACCAATACCGGATGTAATATCGGCCGCCAGAAGTTCGAGAATTCTTCCCGTGCCGGTCCCGATATCCAGCAAGTCGCCATAGGGTGGCTTGCCGAGGGTTTTCACCAGCGCCTGCTCGACCTCCTCATCATCGACATGGAGCGAACGAATTCGGTCCCATTGCTCGGCGTTGGCTTCAAAATATTCACTTGCAGAAGCCGCCCTTTCGGCCTTCACATCAGCCAAACGACGGCGATCCAGCTTAAGGGTTTCATCATCTTCCGGCAGGCTCCTGAGCAAGGCTCCAACCCAGGCGCCAGCCTCCGGTGAAAGACGATGAAAAATCCACGACCCTTCACGAAAACGCTCTAAAACTCCCGATTCGCACAGCACCTTTAAGTGCCGCGAAACCCGCGGCTGGCTCTGCCCGACGATTTGAACCAATTCGCTCACCGTCAAATCGCCCTCGGCGCACAGGGCCAAAAGACGCAGTCTCGTTGGCTCTCCAATAGCCTTAACGGCATTTAGCAAGCGGTCCATCATCAATCCTCGCCACTCCACTTAACAATTTTATTTGCACATATAAAGATATCTTTATGTCGGTTGGCAAGTGTTATCTTTATCTCTTTTTTTCTCCCTGTATCATTTTTACAACACCTATTTTCACGCCAAAACAACGTCTCTTACATCAAGTTTTTCTCAAGAAAACGCCCCCAAGGCATTGAAAAACAAACTCGACACGAGATGGTTTCATAGCGGCCTATGTCACGATTAACTATGCGACAACTAATACTTCTGTATTTTCCTTAACCAACGAGGGTGATGACTCGACGAAATCGCGCCGGTAAGATGCTCGCAGCCGGTTTCGGGAGAAACACTGGTCACGGTATGCTGGTTTAAAACCAGCCAAATAATTTGTTGGAAACGATATTATTCGGTCTGAATTTATGGGCTATAGGGAATTAAATAAGGGAATGATGGGGGCACTTTGCGTCCTCCTGGTTTCGGTTGGATTGATTTCCATCTCCCCGAAATCCGGCCATGCCGCCGACCCCGGAATCGCGATCAAGTTCCATGTTGTCGATGGACCCGATTTGAAACAAATCGCTGAAATCGAAGACCTTGATTTGTCATCGGAAAACGATCCTGATATCGACCCCCTTGAAGGCTTCAACCGGGTGATGTTCGGCTTCAACGAAATGCTCGACGTGTTGTTGCTGCGTCCAGCTGCGGAGTTCTACACCAAGGTTTTGCCGCCGCCCTTCCAGCGCGGCGTCCGCAACTTCCTGCGCAACCTCCGCTCGCCAATCATCCTTGCCAACGATCTGCTGCAAGGTGAAATGGATCGCGCCGGCGTTACCGTTAGCCGTTTCCTGATCAATTCGACGCTCGGCATCGGCGGGTTCAGCGATCAGGCGGGCCGGATGGGCTACTACTATCACAACGAAGACTTCGGACAGACATTTGCCGTTTGGGGCTCGGGCCAAGGGCCTTACCTTGTGCTCCCCGTCCTCGGCCCGTCCAATCCCCGCGATCTGGTGGGATCGGTCGTTGAATATCTGGTTGATCCGGTCAATATCTGGGCAAACAACACCGACCGCGATTGGGTTCCGATCTCCCGGACAGTTGCGACCGGCGTCGAACGCCGGGCTGCCGCTTTGGAATTGCTCGACGAAGCGAAAAAGTCGTCGCTCGACTATTACGCCACCATTCGCAGCCTCTATCAGCAGCGCCGAGCCGATGAAATTCGCAACGGTGAGGATGCGGAAAACCGTCCCGCCCCCGGATTTTCCTATAATTTTTTCCGCTCTGGACCGAACCAAGCGTCCGGCGAACAACACTAAGTCAGCATAATGATGAATAAACGGCAGTTCCTCGTAGCCCTCATCGCGGTAAGTTGTCTGCTGCTGGTAAAGCCAGTGGCGGCGCAAGCCGACGACTTTACCGATGGGGCCGTTAAATTTATCGAGACCCTGGCCGACGATGCAGTGCAGTCGCTGACGGCCAAGGATATCGAAAAGAAAGAGCGGATCGTCCGTTTCCGGGCACTTCTCAAAAATAATTTTGCCGTCAAGGCTATCGGGCGCTGGGTTCTGGGGCGCTATTGGCGCAAAGCGACCAATGAAGAGAAAGAAGAGTACAACAAACTCTTCGAAGACCTCATCGTCGCAACCTACGTCAACCGTTTCGAAGAGTTCAGCGGCGAAACGCTCAAGGTCGTCAAGGCGATCAACCAGAACGGTAAAGACGCCATCGTCAAATCGGAAATTGTTCGTCCGGCCGGTCAGCCGCCGGTTCGCGTCGATTGGCGGGTCCGCGCTCCCAACGGGACCTACAAGATCGTCGATGTCCTGGTCGAGGGTGTGAGCATGAGCCAAACCCAACGCTCGGAATTCAGCTCGGTGATTAAACGCGAAGGCGGCGAAGTGGCCGGTCTTCTGGCGGCTCTCCGCACGAAAACGGAAGTCCTGCGCGACTAACCGAAAAGGCGCAAACCGTAAAAAAATAAAAAGCCGCCGAATTTGTTCCGGCGGCTTTCTTTATGCGAGGAAATACTATGTGGATGTACACGATTGTGGCGCTCGGCGGTTTTTCCGGCATTGCCGCGTTCTTTATCGCCATGATGAAAAACCGCGAAGCCGTCGGCTGGGGCCTGCTCGGCATCGCGGTCATCCCGACAATTGTGCTGCTGTTTCTGCCGAAGCTTGAAAAGAGAAACAATCCCTTTCAATAGGACTGAACTGCGCTCCTAACGCGTCAGCGGCTTGTATTTGATCCGGTGGGGTTGATCGGCCTCGGCTCCCAGTCTCCGTTTGCGATCTTCTTCATAGTCCGAATAGTTACCCTCGAACCAAACCACCTCGGAATCGCCTTCAAAAGCCAGAATATGGGTCGCGATACGGTCGAGGAACCAGCGGTCGTGGCTGATTACCACGGCGCAGCCGGGGAAATCTTCCAGACCGTCCTCAAGCGCACGCAGCGTCTCCACGTCCAAATCGTTGGTCGGCTCATCGAGCAGGATGACGTTTGCGCCGGATTTCAGCATCTTGGCCAGATGGACCCGATTGCGCTCACCGCCTGAAAGCTGGCCCAGTTTCTTCTGCTGGTCGCCGCCCTTGAAGTTGAACCAGGATACATAGGCCCGGCTCTGGATTTCCTTTTTGCCGAGTTGGATGATGTCGAGCCCGTCTGAAATTTCCTGCCAGACGGTTTTGTTATCATCCAGATCATCGCGCGACTGATCGACATAGCCGAGCTGCACCGTGTCGCCGAGACGCAAGGCCCCGCTATCGGGCGTTTCCTCGCCGGTGATCATACGGAACAGCGTCGTCTTACCCGCACCGTTGGGACCGATGATCCCGACGATGCCGCCGGGCGGCAGACGGAAATTGAGATTGTCGATCAACAGCCGATTTTCAAAGCCCTTGGACAGCCCTTCCGCTTCAATCACCACGGACCCCAGGCGTTCGCCGGGCGGAATGGAAATCTGCGCCGTGCCGACGGGACGGTCGGCGGCCTTGGCCCGCAGGTCTTCATAGGCGGCAATCCGCGCCTTGCTTTTGGCCTGACGGGCCTTAGGCGACTGACGCACCCATTCCAGTTCATGCTTCAAGGCGCGCTGGCGGGCCGTTTCTTCCTTCTCGGCCTGGGCCAGACGCTTCTGCTTCTGTTCCAGCCAGGACGAATAATTGCCTTCATACGGGATGGTCTGGCCGCGATCGATTTCCAGAATCCAGCCGCAAACGCTATCGAGGAAATAGCGGTCGTGGGTGATGGTAATGACCGTGCCTTCATAATTCTCAAGGTGCCGCTGCAACCAGGCGACCGACTCGGCGTCCAGATGGTTGGTCTGTTCGTCGAGCAGCAGAAGATCGGGTTTTTGCAACAACAGGCGACAGAGTGCGATACGGCGGCGTTCACCACCCGAGAGCTTTTCAACACCCGCATCGGCAGGCGGACAGCGCAAGGCGTCCATGGCGATCTCGATGGTCCGCTCCAGCTCCCAGCCGTTGGTCGCATCGATTTTTTCCTGCAACTCGCCCTGTTCGGCCAGCAGCGCGTTCATCTCGTCGTCATCCATCGGCTCGGCGAACTTGACGCTGATTTCATTGAACCGGTCGAGCGCATCCTTAACCTCGCCCAGCCCTTCCATGACGTTTTCACCGACAGTCTTTTTCGGGTCGAGCTGCGGTTCCTGAGACAAATAGCCGACACGGACTCCTTCAGCGGCCCAGGCTTCGCCGGAGAAATCCTTATCGATACCGCCCATGATCTTCAAGACCGTCGATTTACCCGCGCCGTTAACCCCGACCACGCCGATATTGACCTTGGGCAGAAACGCCAGGGTAGTGTCTTTAAGAATTTCCTTGCCGCCCGGATAAACCTTGCGGAGGTTTTTCATGGTGAAGATGTATTGATAGGAAGCCATGACCCAACTCGTCCGTTTTAAAAGCCGGCGAACCATAGCGGCAAATGACCGGTCCCGCCAGCCCCGAAAATCGTCAAAAGTTCCCTAATCGACAGACTGGCCGAAGGTATAGTATGCTTTCAATTCATAAGGGTAGTTCCTGAAAAATAAAAAACCGGGAACACGAGACAGGGAAGCGCGTTATGAGCAAATCCGTCCTAGTGGTGGATGATGAGACCAATATCGTCTTGTCGCTGGAGTTTCTGATGAAACAGGCTGGGCATGAGGTGCGCATCGCCACCGACGGCGAAGAGGCCTTGCGGCTGGTCGAAGAAAAAATCCCCGATCTCATTCTGCTCGATCTGATGATCCCCAAGCGGGACGGTTACGACGTCTGTCAGACAATCCGCGCAAATCCGGAAATGGATCAGGTGAAAATCGTCATGCTGACGGCCCGTGGCCTTGAAGTGGAGCGGGAGAAAGGCCTTTCGCTGGGTGCAAACGCCTACGTCACCAAGCCTTTTTCGACCCAGGGGCTGACGGAACTGGTCAATTCCCTGCTCGGTGAGTCGGGCGGGAATGGGTAATGAACAGGCCCGGGCCGACAAGAGAAAAAACCATCGCCTTGTTTCTTCTCGGATTGATTTTGTTCAATCCGCCGTTTCTCAATATCTTCAACGCCAGCGCCCAGGCCTCTCTATTTCAAATTCCCGTTCTCTATATTTATATTTTCTCGGCCTGGATTTTCCTGATCGTCCTGGTCGCCCGCGCGGCCAAATCCGCCGAACCACCAGAGCCCTCCCGCCAAAAAGATAAACCCAAAACCCACCCGCCGAGGGACGCCGCCTGACATGCTGACGCCCTGGTTCATCTTTATTGTCTCAATAGGTTATCTCTGCCTGTTGTTCGCCATTGCTTACTACGGCGATAGCCGGGCCGACAAGGGCGAGAGCATCGTCCGCAATCCTTATATCTACTCGCTGTCGCTGGCCGTCTACTGCACGTCCTGGACCTACTATGGCAGTGTTGGGCGAGCGGCCTCAGGCGGTGTCGGCTTCCTGCCCATTTATCTGGGCCCAACCCTGATGTTCACTCTCGGCTGGTTCATCCTGCGTAAGATTATTCGCATCAGCAAGACCTACAACATCACCTCAATCGCCGACTTTATTTCGACGCGGTACGGCAAAAGCCACCTCCTTGGCGGTTTGGTGACGATCATCGCACTGGTCGGGATCATGCCTTACGTTTCTCTGCAGCTTAAAGCCGTCTCGACTAGCTACGATATTCTGGTCCGCTACGGCGGACAGGATCTTCTCTCCGCCCCCTCGAACGGCTCATTCCTGACCGACACCGCATTATACGTCGCCCTGCTGCTCGCTGCGTTTACCATCCTGTTCGGCACCCGCCACATCGACGCCACCGAACAACATCAAGGCATGGTTGCCGCTATTGCCTTCGAATCCATCGTCAAGCTGTTAGCCTTTCTCGCCGTCGGAGTATTCGTCACTTATTCGGTTTTCGACGGACCGGGCGAGATTTTCCATCAAGCGTCGGCGCGGCCCGAATTGGAGGCCCTGTTCACCATGGATCATATGGGCGACGGCGAATGGTTGGGAATGACCCTGCTGGCCATGGTCGCCATCGTCTGTCTGCCCCGACAGTTTCAGGTGGGCGTGGTGGAAAATATGGATGAGAGACATCTCGCCAAGGCGACTTGGCTTTTTCCTCTTTATCTTTTGGCGATCAATCTGTTCGTGCTGCCCATCGCCATGGGCGGCCTGATCCTGTTCGGCGGCATCAACATCGACGCCGATACCTTCGTTCTGGCCATCCCCATTTCGGAAGGCAACGCCTGGTTGGCTCTTTTCGTTTTTATCGGCGGCCTGTCAGCCGCCACGGGAATGGTCATTGTCACCACCATCGCCATTAGCACCATGGTGAGCAACGATCTGGTCATGCCACTGCTTTTGCGAGTCGGCCGCCTGCATCTTTCCGAATCGAAAAACCTAAGCGGACTGTTGCTTGGCATTCGCCGCGCGGCGATCATCCTGATCGTTCTGCTCGGCTACACATACTTCCGACTGGTCGGCGAAGCCTACGCCTTGGTCACCATCGGACTGGTCGCATTTGCCGCTGCGGCCCAGTTCGGTCCGGCTATTTTTGGCGGTATTTTTTGGCGCGGCGCAACGCGAACAGGCGCACTTACCGGACTCATCGCAGGCTTTGGCGTTTGGGTTTACACCCTTGTTTTGCCGTCCTTCGCCTTATCCGGCTGGATTGATCAATCGCTGATTTCCGAAGGACCTTTCGGGATCAATATTCTCAAACCCTACGAACTTTTCGGCCTACGCGGCCTCGATCACATAACCCACTCTCTCTTCTGGAGCATGTTTGCCAACATCGGCTGTTACCTGCTCTTTTCCCTATACAGCCGCCCCACGGCTCTGGAACGCAATCAGGCCACTTTATTCGTCGAGGTTTTTCGCCAGCGGGACAAGCATGATCGCGATGTCTTCTGGCGTGGCCACGCCGCCGTCGAAGATCTGGTTTCCCTTGCCGAGCGCTTCATCGGCACGAAACGGGCCCACCGCGGATTCGATCAATACGCCCGCCGTCGTGGCCTCGACCTAAAAACCCTCCCATCGGCCGATGCGGATCTTGTTAAGTTTACCGAACGCCTTCTAGCAGGCGCCATGGGCGGCGCTTCGGCCCGTATTCTGGTCGCTTCGGTGGTCAAGGGCGAGGGTGTGCCGGTCGAAGAGATGATGGAGATTGTCGACGAGGCCACCCAGGTTATCGAATATAGCCACGAGCTTGAGAAAGCCCATGCGGAACTGAAAGAGGCAAACGAACAGCTCAAGGAGCTGGACCGCATGAAGGACGAGTTCCTCTCAACCATCACCCATGAACTGCGGACCCCGCTCACCTCAATTCGGGCTTTCGCCGAAATCCTCCAGTCCGATCCCAGCATAGCCGCCGAGAAACGCCAGGAATTTCTCGATATTCTGGTCAAAGAAACCAACCGGTTGACCCGCCTTGTCAATCAGGTTCTCGATCTGGCCAAACTCGAATCCCAACGCTTCGATTGGACCATAGAAACTTTCGATTTGCCGGAGTTGGTCCTCGACGGGACCCGACGGGTTGAGCAGTTGCTCGAGCAGAACAATATCGCTTTGAGCCTCAATCTCTCCCCAGGCTTGCCGCCGGTGCAGGGGGATAAGGATAAAATTCTGCAGGTGGTCATCAACCTTATTTCCAACGCCCAAAAAGTGATGGAAGAAACCGGCGGTCAGCTTTCCGTGACGGTTTCCAAAACCGAAGAAGGCGCATTGGTCACCGTCGCCGACAACGGCCCCGGAATCGCCGAGGAAGATCAGAGGCTTATCTTCGACCGATTTTATCAGGCCAACCAGAAGGAGCGCGGCAATCCTATGGGAGTTGGCCTGGGATTGGCCATTTCCCAGAAAATTGTCGAGCATCTGAACGGGCGGATTTGGGTCGAAAGCGAACTCGGCCTTGGCTCGGCCTTTTGTTTCACCCTTCCACTTAAAGAAGCTGAATAGCTCATGTCCCAGACTCGCTGGCCGACCGTTTTCCTCGCCCTGACCGGCGGCATCATTGCGGCGGCGCATTTTGGAAAAATGCCTCCTTCCCTACCCACGTTGCGCGCCGATTTGGGGCTTTCGCTTGTCCAGGGCGGCTGGGCGGTTTCCATCTTCAGTCTCATTGGACTGGTTTTCGGCATCCTAGCGGGCATACTTTCAGACAGTCTGGGCGCCCGTCGGGTTCTCGCCCTCGGCCTCGCCTTCCTGGCTCTCGGCAGCGTAGCGGGCAGTTTGAGCGACAGTGAGAGCATGTTGCTGGCTTCCCGCGCCTTGGAAGGGGTCGGGTTTCTTTTGGCCGCCACATCGGGCGGCGCATTGATTGCCCAGTCGTCATCAGCCAACGACCTTAAGCGCAGTCTCGGCCTGTGGAGCACCTATATGCCGGCCGGAAGCGCCCTGATGATCCTGACCGCCCCGCTCTTTCTCGACAATCTGGGATGGCGGGGCCTTTTCCAGATGATCGCCCTCCTCAGTTTCATCTGGGTTTTACTGCTCTTCAGAAATAGCCAGCCAACCGCAACCTCGCGCGCATCATGGCGGCAGTTACCGGGAAATCTCAGAATGGTCATCAGCGCTCCCGGGCCCGTTGTGCTTTCGCTCTCCTTTGCGCTTTATACTTTTCAGTGGGTGACGTTGATGGTCTGGCTGCCGAGCGCCATGATTGAAACCGAAGGTCTCTCTCCGGCTTTCGCCGCCATGCTGACAGCCGTCATCGTCGCGGCCAACATCATTGGAAACCTCGGGGCGGGATGGCTGCAACATAAAGGGTTGACACGGTCGGTCATTCTCGCGGGCGGGGCCATTCTAATGGCCGTTTCAGCCCAAGGCATTTTCTCCGAAGCTTTACCCGGTTTGGCGCGGTTTTTCCTGTGTCTGGTCTTTTCGGCCGCCGGGGGCATTCTTCCTGGGATTATCCTTTCCGGCGCTCCCGCCGTTTCACCGCGAGTCGATGCAATCGGCGCAACCAACGGGCTTATGGTCCAGGGATCGCACCTCGGACAAATGATCGGCCCACCGGTCGTCGCCACCATCGTCAGCACCAGCGGGTCCTGGAGTTCTTCCGTTTGGGCGATGAATGCCGCCGCAGCGGCTATCGTGCTCTTGGCCTTATTATGCCGACGCTTTATCGACTAGCCGTTCCTTGGGAAAACGCAAGGTGATCTTGGTGCCCTTAGCCGGCTGGCTTTCGAGTTCCATGATCCCTCCATGCAACTCGACCAACCCTTTTGTCAAAGGAAGCCCCAGCCCCGTCCCTTCCTCGCTTCGAGCCAGCGAACTGTCGACCTGACCGAACTTGGCTAAGGCTTTGGCGATTCCTTCCTCATCCATTCCGACGCCATTATCGACCACGATAATCGTGAACCGTTCCTGATCGTCGATAAAGGCCTCACAAGAGATTTCGCCAAATTGAGGGGTGAACTTAACCGCATTGGAAAGCAGGTTGATCAAAATCTGCTTTAAGCGCAGCGGGTCGCAGCGCAGCAGAGGAAGGCTCGAATCGCCAATTCCGCTAATGGCGATATCCTTATCAACCGCCTTGGGTCGGATAATCCGGATCGATGCCTCGCAAACGGCGCAAACATCCACATCGTCCTCACGCAACGTCAGCTTTCCGGCCTCAACGGCCGAAACGTCGAGAATATCGTTGATCAGGTATAGAAGATGCGTTCCCGAAGAATGGATGAACTCGACATATTCTTCATATTGCCGGTTGCCAAGAGGACCGAAAACCTTAGTCCGCATGGTCTCGGAAAATCCAATGATAGCGTTTAGAGGGGTGCGCAATTCATGGCTGATATTGGCCATCAGGTCGGTCTTGGCCTTATTGGAAATTTCAGCCGCCCGCCTTGCATCCTGCATTGCTCGTTCGGCTTCCTTACGCAAGGTAATGTCCTCATGCATGGCGACGAAATTAGTGCAAACTCCCTCTTCATTAAACACCGGCACGATAGAAACCGAGGCCCAGAATGTCGTGCCGTCTTTGCAGCGATCTTTCAGCTCACCACGCCATTCACGGCCATCGAGAATGGTCTTCCAAAGTTCTGCAAAAACTTCCGGAGACATATCGCCTGATTTCAAAAGACTGGGTTTCTGCCCGATCACTTCATCACGTTCATAGCCGGTCAACTGGCAGAACTGTCTGTTGACGTATTCGATATTGCCCAAAGTATCGGTAATGAACACCATGTTCGAGCTTTGCTCGACCGCCCGGGAAACTTTGCGCAACTCCAACTCCGTTCGTTCCCGATAGGCGATTTCATCGGTCAGCGACTGGGTGCGTTCTTTTATTCGTTCTTCCAGAAGCGCATGAGCGTCTCGCAACTCAGCCTCGGCGTGTTCACGGGCCGTCAATTCATCATGGAGCCGATCCTGCATTTCGTTAATCGACTGGACCAGCAGGTCCATTTCATCCCGGCCGCCTCCTAAAATTTTCCGCTCGACCTCTATGGGTCTTGAAAGTCGGGAAAAATCCAACTCACGCACCCTTTGAGTGATGGCGTTCAAGGGAGCCGTCAGGAACCAGTAAACAACGGCGAACATGAATAGAGCGACGAGGAAGGTCTTAATCCCATTGGACAGCAGGATCAGACCAAAACGGCTTGCTGTGCGCTCATAGACGCCGGTTAAGTTGGCCACAACGGTCAAGGCGCCGATCTGGTGGGTTTCACTGCGGTAATTGTAGTTCAGCGGATAGGTTTTACGGATAACTTGACCGGTCTTGTCTTTTCCGGCCTCGGCGAGAATTTCCCCGTTGGTCTCGCGCACCACGGCATACTGAAAATCGGGCGTTTCGAGAATACCGGTCAG
>CBDUMN010000029.1:0-37847 GCA_965368335.1 uncultured Rhodospirillales bacterium | reverse complement strand
AGCTTGAATCACATTCAAGACGTTTGGGGAAGCCCGTTTATGAGTTTACGGCCTAATATTCCTCTGCCAACATCACGGTCAGCACACGCATGGTTTGCTCTGGATCACCCGGATTGGCCGATCCGAACGTCATGCTCTTATCGTAGTAATCGATTTTCCAGAATGCTCGTAGCCTGTCTAATTCGACCGCGCCGAAATCATGTTCGCCATAGGGGTCGTTGTCTGTCGTAAAGTCGGAGAAACACTGAATCTTCTGCACAAGCTCCTGCAACGCAGATTCTTCGAGCGCTTGGATTCCTGGGGTAATTAGAACCCGCCCTCCAATAAACGAAGTTCTAAAAGCATCGTTTAGCGTTCGGATGCGCAACTGCTTTTCGTCGTTTGAGGATTCGACGGCGAGGGGTGTTTTCTCTGTCATGGTGAAAGAAGTTACGAATGCCTCCATGTTATGCGCTTTTCATGAAACGATACTGAAGGAAGGCTGGGTGGTTTCACTGGCATAGGACGGATGTCGGGTATTCTTCTTTCCCTTAGCCCACGCGCTTTATGGCTGCTTTCGTTTTGTTGCCTCCGGGAGAACTTGCAGGCCTTTCTGCCCTCGTTTCGGCTGGCCAAACGCCAATATGGGATGTTTGGCCGTTGTTCCTGGAGGAAATGACGTACCTCCGGCGCAATCCTCTCACTCTTGAAAGCACGGCTCAGGCTATTGCTTGCCTTGTCAGGCATGGGCGCATCCTTACCATCGAGCAGGCGACCAGCGACTGCATCAAAACGTACCTCCGTACCCAGTACCATGATCGAAAATGGAAACCCTGGACCTACAACACCCACAGAGCCCGGCTGAGCAGTTTCTTCAAATTTTTGTGGGAAGAAGGCCTCATTCAAAGCAACCCCATGGACCGCATTCGCGCTATGGGGCTGGCGCATGTCCATCGGCCAACGCTCACCGAAAAGAAGTGCAGGCGCATCCTGAACTATCTGATGGTTCAAGAAAAAGAGAGCCTTGTCGGACACAGGAATCTCGTTTTTATCCATCTCTTGTGTATGACCGGCTGCCGTGCCGGAGAGGCCTTGAAGCTCAAGCTGTCAGACCTGGATTTCGGCAAGCGGTCGCTATGCATTCCCGCCAATAAAGGCGGCAAGCCCCGGCACCTTCATATTTCTCCGGCGCTCCAGGATCATTTATGCCGCTACTTGGCATATCGCCACCGAATTGGGCGGATAGACGAATGGCTCCTTATTTCAGCCAGTCGCAAGGGGCGCTGGACCTATAACGGTGTTCGCAAGATGCTGAAGGATTTAAGCCAGGTTATGGGCTTTGATATTCACTGTCATGCGTTCCGCCGTTACGCGGCTACCCAATTAGCTGAACAGAACTTGCCTGTGGATCAGATCAGCCAATTCCTCGGCCACACCAATACGCGAACTACCCGTCTCTATATCAATGCCTGCACACCCGTCCTCTTGCGGCCTTGCACGGATGGATTGGCGAAGGCGCTTCGCGTTCTATAGGCGTAATTATTTATGCCTCTATAGAAAGCCGTAACAAGTTGCGAGGGTTTCGCAAACCAATTTATCCCCCAAGAAAAATCGTTCTGATAGCTCCTCAAGTGTTGGTCCAGGCAAGGATGTTTCTCGGTCTATGCCCAGCCAATCTTTCGCCTGCCAAGACCCAAACCTTGCAAGCAACTCAACATCTGGTCGATGACTTTGAAGAGTATGGTCTTTCCATTCAGGGAACTGATTGATGATGCATAAGGATAGGTGACCAAGAAAGTCATAGACGACGTCATTATGTTCAGTTGAGAACATCTCTCCCATATTGCGTTGCTTGAGTAGCTCAGGATAATTGCCAACGGATTGAAGAATGGTAGTTTCCATCTTCCATGCCTCCCTTAATCGAAGCTCCAATAATCCGTCCTTCGGTCGCCTATTATCGTCTGAACAGCCAAGAACAACCTGGACTAGATTAGAGGCTACCATGCGATCAAGGCGAAGAAGATTGCTCCTTCCTGGACTTGAAACAAATTGTTCAAAGGAACTCTCAGGAAGCTCAAAACGATTTAAAAGATGCAGAAACTCTCCTTCCTTCCAATAATCCAGCCTTGTCACCATTAGAGCTTTGAATATCCGACGCATTGTCGAAGCGAGAAGAAGAATGTTTCTACGTGTTGGATCTGTTTTAAAATGCTGAATGCTAAGCTCAATTAGTCTCCTAACCGCCACCTCAATATCCTTGCCTCCTCCCAACCAACTTGGGAGCCATGTGACCGCGTGTTTTTGTCGTTGTAGGTGAATAAGGAAGTTGAGCGCGTGGCCAAAAAAATGATCGTTTGCATCTCGCGCATCGTCTGGAAAAATCCTATAGAGGATATGAAAGTCGCTAGGGTCACATTTGCTTACGAGCGTCTCGGCAATTTCAATATCTATTGCTCCAGAGTATTGCGAAAAGAAAGTCCCCTCAATTAAATCAAATGGATCACTATTTCGGATAGCGTCAATCTGTGCCGAATTATCAGTGTCGCCAAATGTGCGCTGCTGGAAATTTTGAACGGCAATACTTCGCTTTGAAGCTAAGCGCCTGTCAATCAGGGAGCGAAATTCTTCCAGGCGCTGCACATTAAATTCTTTGTCAAAAACCTTATCAATTTGTCGCAATAGCCGCCGTTTCTCAAAAAACCATATCTGCCATGGGCAAAGGGCAGCCCTTAAATAATCTATCTCTTTGATAATATTTGAAATTGTTATGGTTAGTGCGGGTTCAATCTGGCTGACTTCGCGGTCATACACTTCTATTTTCTGGCCATCGCACAGAACGAAAAGTGCCGCATTTATCTCGGGATGGACGGCATACTCGAGGGCCTGCCGTAGATCAGTATACGTAAATTTCTTCTTTGGTTTTTTTGCCTCAATCACCCAAAAATTTTCAGACCAAAGCAACAGTCTATAATCAGGAAATTTATTTCTCCCGAGCAATTTAATGGGCTTCTCCCGATCTATCGAAAAGTAACTCTGTTTTTCGTAACCCATTACCCTCAGAAGGGGGGTGATAATTTCCTCACGAACATCAGCCTCTGAAAAATCCCGAACTTTTAGAGCCTGGATTCTTTGTAATTCCTCAATGTGCTTCTTATCCAAGGGTTCCAATCGTTTGGAGTTCAGCATGTTTTCAATGACAAGCGGCCCGGTCAAAGTTGATTCCATGTGGTTCTCCCCCTAGGGCGTACGTTTTCCCGCCGATAACTTGCGCCAATGTAGATATAGGTTCAACAAGTCAGTTCTACTTTTGCGAGCCTAAAAAATTGGTTTTCTAATCAGGACCACCGAAGCGGATGCTTCTGCATGGACTGCATGAGAAGCTGCGTTGAGGCGTTAAGATAACGGGCGGTCGTTGAAATCTTGTTGTGCCCCATGAGACGGGAAAGCGTGTAAATGTCGCAACCGCCTTCCAGCATCAAGGTGGCGAAGGTATGCCGGAGAGCATGGGGTGAGAAATCGAAGTTTGTTAAAGGGCGCAGATTTTTGAATAAGCGGCGCACGCCTCCCGCACCAAGCGGCTTTCCTTTCTGATACGACATGAAGAAGTTTGGCAACGCTGTCTGTATCTTCAGGCGTTCTTTTACATAGCGCTTCAGAACCGGCAACAGCTCGTCATTTATCGGCAGATAGCGGTCCTTGCCCCCTTTGCCTTGAATGACTTTCAAAACCCGCGCCTCGAGGTCTACATGCGAAAGTTCCAGGGCCACGACCTCCGCTCGCCGTAATCCGGTGAAAAGCATCACCGCGAGGATTGCCTCAGCCCGGCACCTGAGATAGGCGCTTTTGTAGTTTTTCTTACGACACGCGTGCAGCAAGAGCTCAGCATCCCGGCAACTTAGACGCCGGGGCAGGCGATATTCCAGTTTGGGTTTTTCGATATCGGTAAACGGATTGGCCCCAATGTATCCTTGTTTCACGCACCAACTAAAAAAGACGAATAACCGGGTATGCACACAGACGTAGGTGGACGAGGACCAGTTAAGCTCCACCCGATTTTTCAGAAAGTAGTTCTGCGCGAGTTCAGGCGTTACGTCCTCAAGGCGGCGAAGACCCGTTCGCTCGATAAAACACTTCAGGCTGTCCCGTTTGGCCGCGACCGTAAGCGGCGCGTAATTGCGCAGTCCCCGCGCATAGAGGCTATAGGCCTCGAAAGCTTTCCAGATATCCATACAAAGAGGGGTTAATGGCCCTCTCTTTGACAAACAAGTATTCGTGGTGGGTCCGGGAGGATTCGAACCTCCGACCTCCTGCACGTCAAGCAGACGCTCTAACCAACTGAGCTACGAACCCGTTACCAATCTGTGAAAGGAATTGGGGGCTTAGGCCCCATACACGTCAAGGATCGGTCCGGCGAGGTCGGATGCGTCCCTTCGGAGCATCACGTCACTTGTGTCAAAGAGAGTAATTGCAGTTTATGGGGACAATTCAAAACGCGCAAATCAGCCCTAGGGCCGGTCTTGTGCCTCGTGCCAGATTCGTAGAATCTGCACTTCGTCGGATGTCACGCGATAGACCAAAAGATATGGCGTCCCCGGAACGATTAATTCCCGGATGCCGTCAATGCCGGTTGGCTTCCCTCGGTTTGGAAAAGTCTTGAGCTCCCGCCCAGCTTGATAAAGGCCTTTAGCTATCCTGGCTCCAGCCATGGGATCGTCAAGGCTGATATAGGCCTTGATATCACGCAGGTTTGCGATTGCTGATTTTCGCCAAACTACTTGCACTGTGGCTCGGGGAGTTCACGCTCTGAGCCCCAGCTTTCGACCCACTTGCAAACGTCGTCATGCGGAACGCTCTTATCGTCCGCATCCGCTTCTGCAACAGCTTCCAAAATGGCAAGCCGTTTGGTCTCGTCCAGAATTTGACGCGCCAAAGCGCTCTGGCTTTCTTCGGAAAGCGTAGACGCAGCTGTCACGGCTTGTTCGAGCAACTTGTTCATATCCGTATTCTACTGATTCTATGTAGCATCGTCCACTTTTCCTCGTTCTTAGTCGCCTCAATCAAAAAGCGGAAGAATCGTTTAGGCGACGACATTGGCCCAACCTTTAGTGAATATAGTACGCGCCACAACAGGTGTTGATTGTGGCGCTCTGCTCAGTAAGCATAGGGCTTCCTGATTCTCGAGGTGCCTTGACGTGGCTTATCGAATCATAAAATGGGTTAAAGGTCGCCCATACCTGTACGAGCAGAGCTCCTTCCGTGTAGGGGGAAAGGTGCGTACGGAAAGCCGCTATATGGGCGCGGCCTCTAACGCCGATGTGGCGGCGGTCCGGACCCGGCAGGAAACGCGACGGGCGGTTGCCGAGCTCACCGGAGGCGGAAATGACAAGCCCGCCGATCAAACCACGCCTTCACCACCCGAGGCAGACCCGCTACCGGCAACACAGACCCAACCAATTTGTCGAAGGGCGGTTATCACTACAATGGAGAACGCGCGACCGTTGACTATCAAGGCGGACCTCTCGGCCCTGCGCATTGCCGAGAAACCCTTGCAGACTTGGTATGGGACGGCGCAAGCCAGCCTCGCCCGCCAGGGCATCAACTTGTCGGCCATGCCGCCAGTCACCGTCCGGCACGGACTCTACGCGGGATTTCACAAGGCCTGGTTTGGGCGGGGCTACGTGGTCACCCTGCCGCGTGGCAAGAAAGGCAACCGAACGACCGTCCGCACGGCCTTCAGTAAGGCTGTGGCGGCTGCCGCTCTGGATGCAGTCCAAGCGCAGCAGCCCGACCTGTTTAGCCAGTTATCACTACAATTCAACGAAACCCATCGGGCGACGACACTGGCAGTGATTCAATACGTGGCCAACACCCGCGACCGATGGAAATGGGCCATCGTAATGACCGCCTGGACCTGGAATCGGGTCCCGCCAATCTTTGCCAACAAAAAACGCACTAGAAGTGACTTAATTGAACCGAGCAGTGTCGGTTTATATGAATGGGGAGACCGTAAAGACTGGCGGGCGGATGCGGAAGCAGCGCTAGCAACAGTGCTGCGAGACGGCTACAAGACGGTCTGCAAACAACAAAGAAAAGAGTTGTTTAAAGCTCGAGCAGCGGAACGGAGCGCATTGGATGGTTTGAAAAAGGCCGGGTTGTTGGATCGTGTAGCTGCTGTCCTTGGGCGCAGCAATGGCCGTAAAGCTCTACGTAGAGCCCTGGCACGTATATCGGCCCTCAACGAACAAGGTCGCGCCCTCAAAACACTACACAACGTTTTTAAGTTTACAACGTGAGCCGGTTGCGTGGAACACGACCGAAATGAAGATTTGAAGAACGAAGAGCGAGTGAGCCGGTAGGCGAACGAGTGATGAGAGATGAAAAACGGAATGAAGGGAGTGTTTTGTAATTAGATTTTCATGATAACACTCTGAATTCACTGGGCAGTTTTCATTCCACTATAATGCTCCATTGTGTATGCTATCATTGCGCGAACCAATGGAGGGGGAATGGGCGTTCGAGACTATGAAAAGGCCATCTATCTGGCGACAGGTTTACCCGACCCAGACGAGCCTAAAGACACCCTCCACTACGTCGGCGAATGGGCAATTCATGAAGCGGAAACCGCCATTGACGCCATCGTGCAACGCCGCCTGACCTTGATCAGAAGGGCTCAGGAAGCAGCTACTTCCCTCCCCCGGGAGGCGCAGGAAATCATTGCCGATCAGGACTTCCTGAATTACAGCGAGTATCTGGATACGGTTCGCCGGATGGGCGATATCCGCACTGCGCTTTTACGGCTCGACAACCAGACCCGGAAACAATATCACGACGCGGCCCACTATTCCGATAAACCCCACTTCTATCAGACGATCAAAACACCGAATGCGCTTCAAACACTTCTGGCAAGAAGCTTTGATGTTGAGCGTCATACAGCGGACCGTGAGGGCTATCTGGCATACATGCGAGATATGGCTCCTGAGCTATCCAAGTTTTTTTTTAAACGTTTGCCAGCGCTGATCCCTGAAAGCGACCGGGCGATGCATACCTACATCACGGGCTCCAGTGGTTCGGGCAAATCCGAGTTGATGAAAATACTGATCCACTCCTACGCCCAGCAAGATAAGCCTCCCTGTGTCGTTGTGCTGGACCCACATGGAAAGTTCGCCGATGAGGTAGCAGGGCAGGAGGAAATCATTGCGACTGACCGGCTCGTCTATATCAACCCAGCTCTGTCGTCGAAAAAGACTCCCACTCTCAACCCATTCGATCTCGACGATCCAAAGGCAGCGGGCACCGTTGCCGCACAATTGATGGGAGTTTTCGATGAGCTTTTTCGCAGGGCGAACCATGCGGGTCTTACAGGTAATATGGCTGCGCTTCTGATCCCCTGCATGACGGCGCTCCTCCGCATGCCGAATACGGACCTTCTGACCCTGCAACAGCTTTTTTGTTCAAAGCCGAAAGATCAACTGTTCAAAGCAGCGCTGGATCATATGAGCGTTCAACAACGCCGATTCATTGAAGCCGAGTGGGAAAAGAAGCGCTACGAAACCACCAAGGACGCCATTGTGGGAAAGATTCAAACCCTCATGAATTCCGAGCACTTCATGAATTTCCTTTGCGGCCCGTCCACCATCGATCTGGACACGTTAATTAAAGACCGCAAAACCATATGCTTCAGTATGCAAAAGGGGGAGATTGATCGCGAGACGATCTCCGCAATGGGAGGTTTCGTCATGGCGGCCTTTCAGGCGTATGTTCTCCGCAAATACAAAATCCGTAAGCACAATATGGTGCCAATCCATCTGTTCGTAGATGAGTGCCATAATTTCCTGTCGCCCACGGTTACGGAGATTTTGGAAGAGGCGCGAAAATTCGGGCTCCATCTGACCTTGGCCCAGCAGTACGCCGGGCAAAAAATGGATACAGACCTCGTTAAAACGGTCCTTGGCAACACGGCGGTAAAAGTCGCCGGCTTTAACAACGAGAAATCAACCCATCGGGAAATGGCTCGTCTGATGGACCTTGATGAAGCGCAGCTGGTTCAGCTTGAGAAACGGCGGTTTTATGTCAAGGCTGGGGACAAAGCCGCCATCAAGCTCTATCCGCCATCCAATTTGGCCGATACTAAAAACTGCGTCTCGCGCGATGTGTGGAGAGCGGAATTGGCCAAGCAAAAGCGCCGCTACTACCGACCCGTGGATGTGGCACAGGAACCCTCGAAATCAACCGAGACCCAAGGGCTCCAGCCTGATGCTCCCCCCAAACCTAACCTCGAGTTCATTTAACGAATAAGCCCGCATGATTCGAACGCTCTCCGAAACCGAATTTCGCATTCTTGGTGGTCTCCGGACTTATCGCTATCTCACGGCAAAGCAGATGCTGCGGCTGGGAGTGACGAAAAACCAGTCACGGCTGTATACGGTCCTTCGAGGCCTAACAGGTGGCAAACGTCCTTACGTCGGAATAATGAAGCATGGTGTCCTACCAGGTTATGGACGGCTTCCTCATTGCCACTATCTGACACGTCGAGGCGCAAGCCTGCTTGCCGATGCATTGCAGATCGACGCGTCAGAAGTCCCCTATCCCAAGAGTGCGGCTCCGATCCGCACGCACTTCTTTCATCGGCTGCATTGCGTCGATTGCGAAATATCCGTCCGGCTTTGGTGTGCGGAGCACGGCGTCAATGTGGACTACTACTATTCCTATTTTGATGTAACGGGGGCTAATCGGTCCAAAACCAAAGCGCCGCGTCGGGCACTTACTAAGATCGATCTCGACAACGGAAACGCGATAATCCCGGACGCCGTTTTCCAGCTCACATGGCCCACAGGGGAGGTTCGCCTATTCATTCTGGAAATGCACAATCAGAACCGGACCAAGCGTATTCACGACAAATTGGCGAAGTACCGCTTTGCTATCGGTGAAGGCGCGATCAACAGGCAATTTCACTATAAGCACGCTCCCCGGATTTTAGCGGTTTTTGAGAATGAGAAGTTCCTCGAACTCGCCCGCAAACGTATGGCCGAAAGCGGCGTATTCGACAAAGACTTTGCTCCATTCTTCTTTTTGGGGACGTTGGAAGGGATGGCCATTAGCTTCCAAAGTGAATGGGAGCCAATTGGTGTGCCAAAAATACGTTGTTTGTTTTGAAGGAACATAAAATGTCGTCCGTGAAAAACACCCAACCCACTGATTGGATGTCATAATCCCGGTTTGGTAGGCATTTGAAATTGCAAGAAAGCGGGCCATATTGGTTCATTTTCTTGCAATTTCGGAGGCGTTTTTTGTTTTTGCTTTGCGCTTAGTCCGTGATTCGATGGTCGTTTCATCAGGAGGGATGGATGCGGCCAAAAGCACAGCGGAAAGACGGCTCGGGGGACCTGTTCCGGTCCCGCTTGGACCAGATCATCAACATGCGCCACGAGTTGGTGGCCCTGGCCAATCGGATCGACTGGGAGTGGCTGGACCAGCAGGTTGCCGAGCTTTACGCCGACAAGGGCCGGGCCGCCGTTCCGAGCCGGTTTGTCTTGGGGCTGCTGTTCTTGAAGCAGATCCACGGCCTGTCGGACGAACTGGTCTGCGAGCGCTGGGTCTGCGATCCCTATTTCCAATACTTCACCGGCGAGGAATTCTTTCGCCACGAACTGCCCCACGACCGCTCCAACCTGACCAATGCGCGCAAGCGCTTCGGTGACAGGCTCGACCTCTTCCTGGCCGAGACCCTGCGGGTTGCCGAGGAAGCCGGAGCTTTGAAGAAGAGCGATCTCGCGCGTGTCACGGTGGACACCACGGTGCAGCCCAAGAACGTGACCTTCCCGACCGACGCCAAGCTGTTGCTGACCGCGATCCACAAGCTGGGCGGTCTGGCCAAGGAGCACGGGGTGGCGCTGCGCCAGTCCTACGTCCGGGTGGCCAAACATGCCGCGATGATGGCCGGGCGCTATGCCCACGCCAAACAGTTCAAGCGCCATAACCGCCAGATGAAGCTCCTGCGCACCCGTTTAAAGCGCCTGATCAAGGACATCCGGCGCAAGGTCGAGGGCGACGACATCCTGCGCCAGACCTTCGCCGTCCCCTTGAGCCGGGCCAGCCAGATTCATGGACAGAAACAACGCCAGAGAGGCTGGAAGCTCTATTCCTGGCATGCGCCCGAGACCGAATGCATCGGCAAGGGGAAAGCCCGCTCACCCTACGAGTTCGGCTGCAAGGTCTCGATCACGACCACCAACAAACGCTGCAAGGGCGGCCAGTTCGTGCTCCACGCCAAGGCCTTCCATGGAAACCCATACGATGGGCATACGCTCAAGACCGTCATCGAGGAAACCCAGGAGCTCACCGGCCGCGAGATCGAGCGCATCTACGTCGATAAAGGATACCGGGGCCACGACGCCCCCAAGCCGCTCCGGGTCTTCCGCTCGGGCCAGAAGCGCGGCGTCCACGGACAGATCAAAAAGGAACTCAAAAGACGATCCGCCATCGAGCCGGTCATCGGACATATGAAGGAAGACGGTCACCTGGGGCGGAACTACCTCAAAGGACGGCATGGCGACCAGGCCAACGCCATCCTCTCCGCAATCGGATACAACTTCCGCCTCATCCTCAAATGGCTCAAAGCTCTTTGGGCTTGGATCATGGGAATGCTTATCGGGCCAATTAGAACCGTCCCAGCCTGAAATTAGCGTTTTTCACAGACGACTAGCGAATGCAGCGTGGCGTGATGCAGAGTTTAAATGTCATTCGTGTGAAGAAAGTCTCGAGAGCACTCAACTCATTTCAGGGGCTGTAACAGAGTCTCTTGCCGGAGAAGCTTACATTTCAATGACGGATGGAGGAGAGCCTCCCTATGGACAGTGTCCTGAGTGCGGAGGTTTATATGTCTTCAGTGAAGGCCAATGCATTGAGTGCCAATTCGCATTGTCTGAGGAAAACTCTACCTGTTCGGTCTGTGGGGAAGGCATATCTCTAGAAGATATGGCCTACAGTGGTGGGGTGCAGCTTTGTGGATACCATCAATGGGTTTTGGAGAAAGAAAGGGATCGATAGAGACTCATTTGAAATTACTTCCCGTTTTCTTCCCGAGTTCACGAAGGTCCAAGCTAGGGAATTCTACCTTGGCTATTTCGTCTGCCATGACCTCAAGGGGATAGCTTCCTGACCCATAGTCATCAGCAACTGTCCTTCCGGAATGGCCCGTAATGGCGTCATGGACGTCAATGGGAATCCTGGCGCGGCGACATGCATCCTTGAAAGTGTGGCGGAAGGAATGGAAGACCTTCTTTCGGTCGGTTATCCCAAGGTCCCTTTGATACCGACCGAACCACCGTGACCAATGGCCGGTAAGCTTGTCCTTCGTATCCTTTCTAAGGTCAGGGAAAAGCTGAACTCGCCCTGCTTTGTGTTGTTGCTCGACGTAGTCCAAGAAACCCATGCGAACCAGTTGGGGATGAATTGGGACCTTGCGACGGCTGCTCTTTGTTTTTAGACGCTTACCTTCTTCAATGGTCGTTAGGTGAAGGAAGGTAATGCCTTGCTCTTCCTTGATATCCGTCACCAGGGATTGCCCAAGCTCCTCCAGTCGAGCCCCAGTGAAGAGAGCCAGAACAGGAAGCCATTTAGCCGCTTCGCCACATCCTGCTTTCGGTCGTTTTCCTTTTGTGTAGATTGGTGATGTGAATATCTTTTTCATATCCTCCTCGTCATAGGGGAGGCGCTTCTCCTTATTCGCTTCTGGGTCCTTGATGTTGAACTTGGTCGCCGGATTACTCTCAATGTAGCCGTTGGTCACAGCCCAACTCAGAACAGCCTTGATAGCATTAAGGGCCTTGTTTACCGAACCACGGGAAAGCTTTTTGTATTCGGTACCTTGGACGGCTTTGAGTAGCTCGGGAACCGTCATCGCTCTATGAGCCTTGTTCTGATGAGCCGGTAGCTTCAGCAAAGCATCTTTAAACTCACGAACATGAGATCGGGCGATCTTGTCAACCCGGAGGTCTCCATTCACCTCCTTGAATCGACGAACATAGGTGGTGAAGTCCATGGCCGTTTGCTTCGGTGGTTTTCTCTCTTCCAGATACTTGTCAAAGACGACCGAAAAAACAGGCGTGTCTGATTGAGGGGTAGGGGAGACCGTGGAGATTGCCTCAGATGACTCAGGGAGTCCCTTCAGGACTGGGTCAGAGGGTTGCCACGTATAGTCGCCTTGAAGCTCTGCCTCGGCTCTCCTAAAGCCTTCTTGGGCGGATCGTATGAGATTGCGGCAGAGAGCGAAGTAGCTGTCGCTGGATTTGTCTAGATTTATCCCTTGATCAGCCAGCAGGTCATCAGCCCATTTGAATGAACCGTTTTCATCAAGGAAGTCGTTCGTAGTCAATCTATCTTTGTTAAGGTCGAGGAGTGCATTTAGAACCTCCTCGCTCGCATGATTGACATCTTCGGAATAGATCAGTCTCTCCGAGTTCTCCTCACGCTGAATTTCCTCATACTCCCTTAGGAACCACAGGTGAGTTAGGCGTTCAATTTCGACTAAACTGAGTTCCTTGGTAACGTTTTCAGCCAACTTCCGTTTGGCCTTAGCGATTTCTTGATCATGCTGAAGGGCGAGGAGGCGGGCTTTTTCTAGCGCCTGTTCATAATTGCCCCCTAATGAGGGCTTCCACTCCTTGCGGCCAATGATTTCTTGAAGCTCGGAGGGTACCCTTCGGCGGTATCCGAACTTGTTACCACGGCGCTGGATATAAGGATGTCGAGCCATGTCTTTCATCCCCCTTGTGTACCAGTTTTGTGTACCAAATGGGAGGGCTAACCTATTGATGAATAGGCTTTTCTTGAAAGATCAATGCTGTAGGGAAAAGATGGCGACCCCTACGGGATTCGAACCCGTGTTGCCGGCGTGAAAGGCCGGTGTCCTAGGCCGACTAGACGAAGGGGTCGCTGTCGTGTGGGCGATTGTTTAAAAGGGTTCGGGAGTTAAATCAAGCGACTTTTTCAAAGAAAAGCGCTTTTTTTGAAAAGTCTTGGTTTTCAAGAAATTATCTCTTCAAAAACTGAAGGATTTTACCGCCTTACCCTCTTCCCAAAAATTTAGCCACGGCTTGGGGGCGGCTTGAGACCCCCATTTTTCGATAAAGGTTTTTCACATGCATTTTTACGGTTGGCTCGGCCAGGCCAAGGCGCTGGGCGATTTCCCGGTTGGATAATCCTTCCACCAGAAACTCCAAAGCCTCCTTTTCCCGCCTGGACAAGCTACAGGCGTATTCTGTTTCTTGTGAGGTAGGGGAGGATAGGACGAGCGGCGGAATGTACTTATCGCCGTTTAAAACCAGTTCTATAGCGCCTTTTAATCGGTCGCTATCCATAGCCTTCGGGAAAAAGCCCATTGCCCCGAAAGAAAAGGCTTCGCTTATATCTTTTTTTGTTAAATCTTCCCCAGAGAGCATTGTGACAGGGGTTGGGGCCGCTGCTTTGCAAACAGCCTCGATGCTCGGGTAGCCTTGCATGCCGGGCATGATCAGATCGAGAAGAACGAGGTCGAATTTTGGTGGTTTAGCAAGTTTTTCCAAGGTTTCATTTAAGGAGCCGGATTCTATTACAACCGCATCTTTAAACTTTCGTTCGATAAATTTCTTTAATCCTTCTCTTACAAGAATATGATCATCAGCCAGAAGAAAACGCAAAATTACCCCCATGAATAGCGGGCTGAGTATACCGCAACTACTCTAATTGGGAACGCACCATTCGTTATCAAACGGGAAAAAACGTTAAAGGCCGAACGTTCCAAGGTTTTTGAAGATTAAACGGAAAGCAATTGTATCATTTGGCTGAATATCGCGGTCACGATAATAGCTACGGTTGAAAGTCAGATCGAACTGTAGGCATTCGTCGAGATAGGTAAGCTTTGTACCGAGATTTTGCATACCTTTTGGAGCGCTTAAACGACGTTTGGCCGAGGCATCAAATGACCAGAAGCGGCTTATTTGTGAATACAGTCTTAGACCGACTTCTTCTCGATCTCCATAATTTCCGGAATCGGCAGAACTGTCGATAAAGCTATAGTCGGTCGCCAAACGGAAAGAATCAGGTCCTCCTGAAATTTCCAGATCGCTTTGAATAGGGGCAAGATCTTCTTTCGAAAAACGTGCACGGTAGAGGAAATCGATAAACTTATTGGGAGAAATACCGACTTTGCTCACGATGTCGGAAAAATGATCTTCAAGCCCAGAATGTTTGGGCAAAGAGTCGTCTTTTTGGAGGCGGTAACTCTGTCCAATATAGAGCTGGCTACTGCCACCGCTTCCGCCTTGGGCGCTCCATTTCAAACCATAATCAACACGGGTGCCCCCGGAAATTCGGTCAACACCCGGAAACCGGTTTTCGTTGAACAAGGAAGAAATATCGAACTGCAAGTCACCGCTGTCTTCATTGGGAACTTTCCAGTTGTTCCCGGTATTGGGGGCAACGTATAGCGCAGCAATGGGCTCTATAATTTCCGTGACGGTTCCATGTTTTTTCGCCAGTGGATACCGCCATTCCATACTAATCTGAGGAATTGCTTTTCCGGTAAACCCGTTGAAGTTGCTTCCGTTATCTGGGTCACTGGCGCCATCAGTAAAATAACCGGCTCCAAGAACGCTGGCAGAAAAATGATAGACTTCACCCGAAGGAGCCGTATAGGGCAAATGCCACCCAACTTTCCCATCAAGCCGGAAGGTTTGATGGCTATCATTGCGTGAAACAGAGAGAATAGACGAGTCGATAGACCAATACCCCCCCGTCTTTGAGGGTGCGCCCATATGGTTATAACGGCCATCCAGTAAAACGGTCGGAGCGTCTGCGTTATCGTCACTCAGGTCCTGAAAATTATAAACATTGGCGACCGCATAATTTCTTTGCCTGAAACCCTCTATAAAAATCTTATTTTCTAAAGTCGTGTCCGATGTGCCGTAGTCATAGCGCCGCATATACGTGTCGTCGCTTGTGTAGGTGCCATCAAATCCCCAGCGCCAGGTTTCATCAATGTCGAACAACCCGGCGCCCGACACATGCCCTCTGATTTCTTCCTCGCCATTGCTGGAAGTCCCGCCCTTATCGTTGCCGCTAGAGATGTAAGTCCCGCTGGCATCGAACTCGAAATGCCCGTTTTCGGTGTTTCTGCGGTATTCACCGGCTAGCAGAAGTTGGTTTTCTTGGGGGTAATAGGTCGGAGAAATGGTCGCATCGGCCTCAGGAGCAATATTGTAGTAATACGGTGTTGATAGAAAGAGCCCCAGAGCGCTCGTATTACCGTAACTCGGCATCAAAAAACCAGTTTCTCGTTTCTTTTTCGGGTCTGGGTGTGTGAGATAGGGGGTGTAGAAAACAGGCACACCAAGAAACTCAAGGCGAGCATCGCTGTATTCATACCGCTGTTGTTTTTGATCGTGGCGTACTTCCGATGCCTTTAGCTGCCATACTAAAGGCTTTGTCGGATCTTCCTCGCAGGTTTTGCAAGGTGAATAGACAGCCCGTTTTAAAACGGTGTGCCGACGATCAGTACGCTCCAACTCCGCTGCAGCGGCACGGGATTCATCGGATAAGACGAGACGGATATTTTTTCCGGCCCCGCGAGCAAAATCAGTTGAAACTTCGAGAAACTCGGCAAACAGAACATCGCCATTTTTTTGTAAAAAGGTGATGTTTCCTTTTGCGGTAATCGTGTCTTCTTTTTGATTGTAGGAAATATGATCGGCGAGAAGAACTTCGCCATCATACGAGGCCTCCACGTTGCCCGAAGCAATGATAACGCCAAGCTCTTTATGATGTGTCAGGCTGTCGGCGGAGAATAGAACGTCTCCCGGGGCTCCAGAGCCGATCTTGACGCTGTTGTCTTCGGCTTGAGCAAGGGCGACGGGTCCGGCTTCATTGACGACCGGAGCCGGAACGGCGTTGGCCGGGTTTGCCAGAATCAAAGTTGCCGCGAACCCCAATGCGGCAGCGTTTAAGTCGTTCAGTCTAAAAATGTCCGTAACCCCAGGGACTTGCAACAAGTCGCGTATAAACGGAATTAATCCGGCGCGGATAGTATTCTATTTAGAATCGGGCTGCAATAGAGCTTTGCCCGACTTAAAAGCGTTCGATTCCCAAGCCTTCCAACGAAATATCGGTTTTTTGACCAGAGATAAGGTCCGAAACCGCTTTTGCCGACCCACAAGCCATGGTCCACCCCAAGGTGCCATGGCCGGTATTGAGGAATAGGTTGGAGAAGGGGCTTGAACCGATTATGGGGACGCTATCGGGTGTTTTCGGGCGAAGGCCCGTCCAAAACTCGGCTTTGTCGGGATTGACGCAGCCCGGGAACAGAGACAGCGCCTGTTTAAGAATGCCGTGAGGACGCTCATTATCAATTTTTGTATTGTAGCCGGAAAATTCAGCCGTTCCCGCCACCCGCAGACGATCACCCAAGCGGCTGTAAACCAGCTTCAACTCATCGTCAGTAAGGCTTGTCGTCGGTGCTTTATCCTGATTTTCCACGGGCAAAGTAACTGAGTACCCCTTAGCAGGATAGATTGGCGCACGCAGGCCGAGAGGTTTGAGTAGAAATGGGCTATAACTGCCAAGAGAAAGCACATAGGCATCCGCGGTGAAACGTTCCCGATCAGTTTGTATGGCTGCGACTTTTCCCCGATCTGTCTCGATGCCGGTAACTCCAATCCCATATTTAAAAACAACTCCCGCAGTTTCGGTTATTTTTGCAAGATTGGTTGTAAATTTATAAGCATCGCCACTTTCATCGTCCCGGCTGTAATAGCCCCCAACGATTTTGTCTTTTGCCGAGGAAAGGGTCGGTTCGATAGCCAGGCATTCATCTCTATCGACTAATCGCCGATCAAGCCCGTGTTGGCGCATTGTTTCTGCGGCTTCCGCGGCAGCATCCAATTCCCTGTTACTGCGATAGATGTGGAGAATGCCGTTTTCGCGATGATCATAAACAATCCCAGTCTCCGTCCTCAGCGCCTTGATGCAATCCCGGCTGTATTTCGCAATACGAAGCGCCCTTTCTGTATTGATACGACTTTTCTGCGGCGTGCAATTAGCAAGAAACCGCAAAGTCCATGACCAAAGAGGCGGGTCAAGGCGCAATCGAAATAGAAGGGGAGCGTCTTTCCTGCCGAGCCATTTAAGGGCGCGAAGCGGCGTTGAGGGGTTTGCCCAGGGTTCGGCGTGGCAGGCCGAAATCTGACCGCCGTTGGCAAAACTGGTCTCAAGGCCCGGCCCCTCACACCGGTCAAGCACGGTGACATCATGGCCCGCCTTATTGAGATAATAGGCTGTTGTCGTGCCGACAACGCCAGCCCCTAAAACCAGAACTTTCACTTAAACGACCCTTCAGTCACAACTTACAAAATTTCAAAAGCCCTTATAAATGCCTACAAACTTTTTCTCCAGCCGGGACTTTGAATAGTGGGCGCACAGCTAACGCCTTGATATGATAGAGCGCAAAAAATGAACCGGGGATAAGGATGGCAAACGAACTCCTCACCGTAGAACAGATGTACAGCGCGGACCGCCTCGCCATTGAGAATGGTGTATCCGGTCTTTCTTTGATGGAAGCTGCCGGTATGGGGATAGAGAGGGTTGTGCGAAAAAATTATGCCCCCTGTCGAGTTGCAGTGCTTTGTGGCCCGGGAAATAATGGGGGCGACGGTTTCGTCGTTGCCAGACTCTTGCAAAACCGCGGTTGGTCGGTGAAGCTTTCGCTCCTTGGCAGTCGAGAGAGTCTAAAAGGGGATGCTGAAGTCAATGCGCAAAAGTGGAGGGGGCGAATACATCCATTCGGGCTATCCTCTATTGAAAAAGTCGATTTAGTCATTGATGCCGTTTTCGGCGCCGGGTTAGCGCGCCCCGTAGAAGGACAAGTCGCCGAGGTTTTTAATGCATTAAACCAGCAAGCCATCCCTGTCGTTGCCGTGGACGTGCCAAGTGGGGTTGATGGCAATACGGGTGAAATTGCGGGAATTGCCCCCTACGCGGCCCAGACAGTGACGTTTTTTCGCGCGAAACCGGGGCATTATCTATTGCCTGGAAAAATCCATGTTGGTGACTTGACTGTGTGCGATATCGGAACACCTGAACAGGTATGGACGCATATCAAGCCTCGTGCAGCCTTAAACAATCCAAGGCTATGGGACCATTGTTTTCCTCACGTTACCAAGGCATCGCACAAGTATTCCAGGGGACATGCCGTCGTTTATGGAGGCCCAATGACCGGCGCTGCTAGAATGGCCGCCTTGGCTGCGCGGCGGACCGGGGCGGGCTTGCTGTCCATCCTCTGTCACCAAGACCTTGTCGATCTTTATGCAACAGCGGAGCCGGGCAACATTGTTACGGGATTTTCAAATGCAACCGATTTGGCGATCCATATGGAGGATAAGCGGAAGAACGTCATTCTCGTTGGGCCGGGCGCCGGCGTTTCCGAGGAGACCCGCTCCTATGTTCAAACGGCTCTGCGTGGCAAGCAGGTTGCCGTGTTGGATGCGGATGCTTTGTCGTCGTTCGAAAGCCTGCCCGACGAACTTTTTTCCAATATCGAGGGGCGTTGTTTGCTAACCCCCCATGAGGGTGAGTTCTCCCGCTTATTCGATATTGATGGCGGCAAAGTCGACAGGGCTCGTGAAGCGGCAAAAATCAGTAAGGCTGTTGTTTTGTTAAAAGGAAACGACACTGTTATCGCCGCCTCCGATGGCCGTGTCGCAATCAATGGAAATGCGCCACCATCCTTGGCGACGGGTGGAAGCGGAGATGTGCTTGCCGGAATTGCTGCGGGTCTTCTTGCCCAGGGTATGCCGGTTTTCGAGGCTGCTTGTGCGGCCGCCTGGCTTCATGGGAAGGCCGCAGAACTGACCGGCTGTGGCTTGATTGCTGAGGACCTGGCTGAGCGTCTCCCCGCAACGATCAAACTTTTAAAAGAGATACGGTAGGTAGGAATGACCGAACAAACCAAAGGAATTCTGGACCGGACGATCGCCAACATTAAAAAAGCTTGGCTGGATATCGCCACTCCCAGTTATGGAAGCAAGGTTTCCGAAACCGTCGAACTGACCCCCAGTTTGCCGGACAACGAAATCGATAAGCTGAAAGCTCAGATGAAGGCCTGCTTGAGCGGGCTTGGCGGTGAGGTTTCCGCCCGCTCGAGAGCCGCCGCCTTGGGGCGCGCCTACCTTTCTCTCGATCAGGAGGGACGCAAACGCTTTCTCTCCGTTCTGGCAAACGAATTCGGCCCCGATAGGGAAAAGGTCGATGCCGCCGCCGCCGCATTGCTCTCAGCCTCGCCCGATAAGCGGTTATTGAAAGAGAGGGAACTTCATAGCGTTCTGGAAGCTCCGCGGATTAAACTATTAACGCAGTTCAACGATCTGCCGGAAGGGGTGAAGTTTCTGGTTGATATGCGGGCCGAGCTCTTAGGTTTTCTTCGAGAGGCCCCCTCGTTAAAACCTCTTGAAACCGACCTCAAAAACCTTCTTACCCGATGGTTCGATGTCGGTTTCCTCGAACTGCGGCGCATAACTTGGGAATCACCGGCGACGGTTCTTGAGAAATTGATCGCGTATGAAGCGGTTCACGCCATTAAAAGCTGGGACGACTTGAAAAACAGGCTCGATTCCGACCGGCGTTGCTTTGCTTATTTCCACCCACGCATGCCCGAAGAGCCTTTGATTTTTGTTGAGGTCGCACTCGTTGCCGGGATGAGCGGCCATATCAAACCTCTTCTGGACGAGAATGCCCCCGTTATGGATCCGGAAAAAGCCAATACGGCGATTTTCTATTCCATCTCAAACGCTCAGAAAGGGCTTGCCGGAATTAGCTTTGGCAATTTCCTAATCAAACGAGTCGTTGGACAGCTCTCGAGAGATTTTCCCAATCTTAAAACGTTTGCGACCCTTTCCCCCATTCCTGGATTCAGGAAATGGCTGGATGGTCGGTTATCCGAAGGCGAGCCGAAGCTTCTTCTGCCTCCCGAACGTAAGATACTAAAAGCTGTGACGGGCAGTACCGGTTCCAAGGGAGGACTTAAGGCGGCTTTGGCTCAGCCACTCTGGTTTGAGGATGAAAAAATGGAAGGGGCCTTAAAGCCTATTCTAACTCGCCTTTGCGCCAGATATCTGATGAATGAGAAGGGACGAGGCGGGCGAGCCCTTGATCCAGTCGCCCATTTCCATTTGACCAATGGCGCGCGAATGGAGCGCCTGAACTGGCTCGGCGATCCCACGGAAAACGGGCTGCGTCAATCCGTCGGCATGATGATCAACTATCGTTATCAGCTTAAGGATATTGAGAACAATCATGAGGTCTACACCGGCAAAGGTGAGGTCAAAACATCATCATCGTTCAAATCAATTGCTTAAAACCCATGCTCGGTAGAGATTGGCCTAGGGTCAGGACCCATTAATTTGATGCAATTCTGTTCATTCTATTTAACCGAGGGCAAGGAGAGAGGTCGCAGAATGGATCGGATTAATGGGTCCTGACCCTAGACAGGGTTGCCCCTGGACACTGAGCTATGCTGTGATTGCCTGTCCAATGGGCGTTTTCACTGAGTATGGATCAAAATCCGATGATACTGCCGGTTGACCATACGACGTTTTCGCGCAACGCGCTTCAGGCGTTGATCGACGCGATGCCAGTCGGAATCGCCATTTGGGATGCGGACTTCAAGCTTTATGCGCGCAACCAGCGAGTTATTGATCAGTTACAGGTCCCCAAACGGCTGAGGAAAATCGGCTCAACCTTTGAAGAACATGCTCTTTATTGGGCCGACCGGGGGCTTTATGGCCCAGGCGATCGGCATGAATTGGTGCAAAAACAAAAAAATGGAATGCTAGCGCTTTTTAGAAAGTATGGAGAATCGCGAACGGAAGTTGGCATTTCCCAGGATATCGTCTTCGAATTTGTTGCGAAGCCGTTACCCGGTGGCGGCTTTATCGCCCTCTATACAGATATTACGGAACGCCGACGAAAGGATGAAAAAATCCACGAGTTGGCTTTTTATGACACGCTCACCAAAGTTGCTAACCGAACCCTTTTTTATGAACACTTCGGCCGGACTTTAGTTGAGGCAAAAAGGTATAAGCATCGATTTGCCATTTTGCTGATAGATCTCGACTTATTCAAACACGTCAACGACACATACGGCCACCTGGCAGGGGACTCTGTGCTTATCGAAACAGCACGGCGCATTAAGGCAAGTTTACGAAAAAGCGACATCTTAGCACGGCTTGGCGGTGATGAGTTTGTCGTGCTTTTGCCGGAAGTAAGTGTGGCTCCGGATGTTGCAAAAAGCGTATCCGAAAAAATCATGAACACTTGTTCCGAGCCTATCAAAGTAGAGGGAGTTGATGGCGGCGTAGTGGTGACGGTTGGGGCCTCCGTGGGCATTGCCCATTTCCCGGATGACGGCGAAACTGAACAGGAACTTTTTAAAATGGCCGATGAGCAGATGTATCTAGCCAAACGGCGATGATGGAAATACGGCGTCAAAGGTATCCAAGCGCTATATTTTCCGGGGTTTGCAGCTTGCAGTCTAAATTCATTGACACTGGAACGGCTTCGTATAGAGTGCGGCCCCGGCAAAGACGCCTTTTTCCTGCCTTGCGACGCTTTGATCGCGCCTTTTTGGCACCGGCAGGAGATATAAAAAGAGTCTGTCGCCGCCGTTGCGGGCGTGGTGAAATTGGTAGACACGCTGGTTTTAGGTACCAGTGGAGCGATCCGTGGGGGTTCAAGTCCCTCCGCCCGCACCAAATTTTTTTGTGGCCGTGGCATCGACAAACGAAGCCGGGCCGGATGGTGTACTAGAACGTGAAGGCTTACGATTTACCATGCAGGTAACTGAAAACAACGCCGAAGGATTGAAGCGGGATTTCACAGTCGTTGTCCCCGCTGCCGATATCGAAACCAAAATTACCGACCGGTTGAAGGAAGTCTCCAAGACTATCCGCATGCCGGGCTTCCGCCCCGGCAAGGTTCCCGTTTCGCTTCTCCGCAAGCAGTATGGTTCCTCGGTTATGGGCGAAGTTCTGGAAGCGGTGATTAACGAGTCTTCCCAGAAGGTGGTTGAAGAACGCGAATTCCGTCCGGCTATGCAGCCCAAGATCGAAATCACCAAATTCGAAGAAGGTGCGGATTTGGAATTCTCGCTGGGTATCGAGCTTTTTCCTGAATTTGAGCCGGCCGACTTCTCGAAGCTCAAGCTTGAGAAAATGGTCGTTGATATTTCCGACAACGATCTCCAGGAAAGCCTTGAACGTTTGGCTGGAGCCTATAAGACATCCGAGCCCATTACCTCGACGCGCAAGTCTAAAAAAGGCGATGTCGCAGTGATCAACTTTGTTGGCAAGGTCGATGGCGAAGAGTTCCAGGGTGGCAAAGCAGACGACTACCCGCTTGAATTGGGCTCCGGTTCTTTCATCCCCGGCTTTGAAGACCAGGTGGTTGGCGCCAAGGTTGGCGATAAACTGGACGTTAAGGTGAAGTTCCCCGAGGACTATGGTGCAGAAAACTTGGCCGGCAAAGATGCTGTCTTTGAGGTTGAAGTGAAAGAACTGCGCGAATCCAAGCCTGCCGCCATCGACGATGATCTGGCCAAGAAAATGGGCATGGAAGATCTCGGCAAGCTGAAGGATGCTTTGAAAGAAGAGCAGGGCCGTGAGTTTGAAAGCATCGCCCGCATGCGGATGAAGCGTGTTTTGTTTGACTTGCTGCTTGAATCCCACAATTTCGAGTTGCCCGAAGGTATGGTCGAGCAGGAATTTGACAGTATCTGGAAGCAGTTTGAGGAAACCCGGAAAAACAATCCGGACGCCATCGATGAAGACGATAAAGACAAAAGTGACGATGAGTTGAAAGAAGAGTATACGGCTCTCGCCCAACGTCGCGTCCGTCTCGGCCTTCTGCTTGCCGAAGTCGGTCGCCTCAACAACATCGAGGTTAACCAGGATGAGTTGAACCGTGCGGTGATGGAAGAGGCACGGAAATATCCCGGTCAGGAACAGCAGTTCTTCGAATTCTATCAGAAGAACCCCGATGCCGTTCAGGCGTTCCAGGGACCGATTTTTGAGGACAAAGTCGTCGATTACATCATCGAATTGGCGAAAGTGAGCGAAAAGAAGGTTTCCGTTGATGAACTGATGAAGGAACCGGAAGTCGATCCTTCACAGAGCACCAAGACGACGAAAAAAGCCGCCGCCAAGAAAAAGGCTCCGGCTAAAAAGAAGGCCGCTGCCAAAAAAGCTCCGGCTAAAAAGGCTGCGGAAAAATCCGAGTAGTCGCAAAAAGTTGCTAAAAGCGTCCTGTCTAACTATCTAGGGGCCGATTACCGTCGATATTGAGTCGACGGCCAGAATCGCCCTCTATATAAAGACCGGACGCTTTTTTTATGTCCGCCCTTTAAGGGGGGCTGTGCGAAGAAAATCTAAAATGAGGCTGACATGGAAGATTTTGAGACCAAGATGAATTCCCTCGTCCCGATGGTCGTTGAGACCACCAACCGGGGAGAGCGGGCTTACGACATCTATTCCAGGCTCTTGAAAGAGCGCATCGTCTTCCTGACTGGCGGCGTTAATGATGCTGTATCCAGCCTTATTTGTGCCCAGCTTCTTTTCCTCGAAGCCGAAAACCCTGAAAAAGACATCGCTTTCTATATCAACTCTCCGGGCGGTGTCGTGACTTCGGGTCTGGCTATTTACGATACCATGCAATATATCCGCCCCAATGTTTCGACGGTTTGCATCGGACAGGCCGCTTCCATGGGCTCTCTGCTGTTGGCGGCTGGCGCTGCGGGCAAGCGTTTTATCCTGCCGAACGCCAGAGTCATGGTTCACCAGCCTTCGGGGGGCGCACAAGGGCAGGCGACCGATATTGAAATTCAAGCCAAAGAGATTTTATCTTTGCGCGCCCGCTTGAATGAAATTTACGTCAAGCACACCGGCCAAAAGCTCAGCAAGATCGAAGATGCTTTAGAACGTGATCGGTTCATGTCTGCCGAAGATGCGCTCGACTTCGGCATTGTCGATGAGGTCGTGACAAGCCGTCCGGTTGTCGAAGGTGACGACGACGAAAAGAGCGACGACTAAAAGAAACGCTTTTTGTTTGAAGCAAAAGCTTGTCTTGATCTCTGCGAAAGCCAACCTGTTAAAAGGTTTGTTATCGTTTTATGTTTGTATGAAGACTGGGCTACCGGCTAACATGGAATGTCCGGGCTTGGAAATCAGTTGGAGACCACATGACTAAATCTTCCGGCGGTGATTCAAAAAACACCCTCTACTGTTCTTTCTGTGGGAAGAGTCAGCACGAGGTACGTAAGCTGATCGCCGGGCCGACTGTGTTTATTTGCGATGAATGTGTCGAACTTTGTATGGACATCATTCGCGAAGAGCACAAGACCAGCCTGGTGAAGTCGCGCGATGGCGTGCCGACTCCCAGTGAAATTTTTGAGGTGCTCCAGGATTATGTAATTGGCCAGCAGCACGCCAAGCGTGTTCTCTCCGTCGCCGTTCATAACCACTACAAGCGCCTGGCCCATGCTTCCAAGTCGAATGATGTGGAACTAGCCAAGTCGAATATTCTGCTGATCGGTCCAACCGGTTGCGGCAAAACCTTACTTGCCCAAACGCTGGCGCGGATCATTGATGTTCCGTTCACCATGGCCGATGCGACCACCCTGACCGAAGCCGGTTATGTGGGCGAGGATGTTGAAAATATTATCCTCAAGCTTCTCCAGGCCGCCGATTATAATGTGGAGCGGGCCCAGCGCGGAATCGTCTACATCGACGAAGTCGATAAAATTTCCCGGAAGTCCGACAATCCCTCGATCACCCGTGATGTTTCGGGGGAAGGTGTTCAGCAGGCTCTGTTGAAGATCATGGAAGGGACGGTCGCCAGCGTTCCACCGCAAGGGGGGCGCAAGCATCCGCAGCAGGAATTCCTCCAGGTCGACACCACCAATATCCTGTTTATCGTCGGCGGCGCATTTGCCGGTCTCGATAAAATTATTTCTCAACGGGGTAAAGGGGCTTCCATCGGATTTGGCGCCGATGTCAAATCGCCAGATACCCGCAAAACAGGCGATATCCTTCAAGAGGTCGAACCGGAAGATTTGCTCAAGTTTGGCCTGATCCCTGAATTTGTCGGCCGTTTGCCGGTCTTCGCCACACTCCATGATCTTGATGAAGACGCGTTGATTGAGATTCTGACCAAGCCGAAAAATGCGCTTGTTAAGCAGTATCAGCGTCTTTTCGAGATGGAAGACGTACATCTTAAATTCAATGAAGATGCTCTCTCGGCAATCGCCCAGAAAGCGGTTGAACGAAAAACCGGTGCGCGAGGGCTTCGTTCAATCATGGAAGGCATTCTGCTCGACACCATGTTCGATCTTCCGGGCTTCGAGAGTGTTGAAGAAGTCGTGGTCAATGGCGATGTGGTTGAGGGCAGAGGAAATCCTCTTTATATCCATGCTGACCGCAAAGAAGAGATTGAAAGCAGCGCATAAAGCAGCTCTCTCGTCATATTTTTTGATTAAAGGCCCTTTCGAGGGCCTTTTTTCGTGAAATATCATGTTTTGAACATGGTTTTCGTTGCTCAACAACCTATCTGGGTTATGATTTTTAAAAATATCTCCCGATTCTGTCTTTTTTTGCGTTTTTATTCACTTGACGGTAACGGGTTGCGCGCCAAATCTAGGTTTAGCGCACTTAATCGGCCTTTAGGGGTCGTGAACGATTAAAAATAGAAAGGTAGTCCCTTGGAACTCAAACAAGAGGGTATTTACCCCGTCCTCCCCTTGAGAGACATCGTCGTTTTTCCGCATATGATCGTGCCCTTGTTCGTTGGGCGTGACAAATCGGTTAAAGCCCTTGAAGACGTCATGAAGGACGACAAACAAATTTTGCTGGTCGCCCAAAAGAACGCCGCGCAAGACGACCCCGGAACCGAAGATATCTACACGGTCGGAACTCTTTCGACGGTTTTGCAACTTCTGAAACTCCCGGATGGAACGGTCAAGGTTCTGGTCGAAGGCGGGAAGCGGGCGCGCATCGATACCTTCACAGACCGCGAAGACTTCTTTGAAGCCCAGGTCGATTTGGTCGATGAAGCCGAAATGGAAGATCAGGAGCTCGAAGCTTTATCGCGCTCCGTGGTGGCCCAATTCGAGCAGTACATCAAGCTCAACAAAAAAATTCCGCCCGAGGTTCTGGTTTCTATTAATCAGATTGAGGACTGGAGCAAGTTGGCCGACACGGTCGCGTCGCATCTGGCGCTCAAGATCGCCGAAAAACAGGAACTGCTTGAGATCGATTCGGTCACCGAGCGTCTCGAACGGGTCTACTCTTATATGGAAGGCGAAATCGGCGTTCTTCAGGTGGAGAAGAAGATTCGCAGCCGGGTTAAGCGGCAGATGGAAAAGACCCAGCGCGAATACTATTTGAACGAACAACTGAAAGCGATTCAGAAAGAGCTGGGTGAAACCGACGACGGCAAGGATGAAAATGCCGAACTCGAAGAGAAAATCGCCAAGACGAAACTGACCAAGGAAGCGCGCGAGAAAGCACTGGCCGAGCTCAAAAAGCTCAAGTCCATGAGCCCGATGTCGGCTGAAGCGACCGTTGTCCGTAACTACCTGGACTGGATCCTTACCATTCCCTGGAAAAAGCGGAGCCGCGTCAATAAAGACATTAAGAACGCCCAGAAAATTCTCGATGCCGATCACTATGGTCTTGAAAAAGTCAAAGAGCGGATTCTTGAATATCTCGCAGTTCAGCAGCGGACTCGTAAAGTTAAGGGGCCAATCCTATGCCTCGTTGGCCCTCCGGGGGTTGGTAAGACGTCGCTCGGAAAGTCCATTGGGCGGGCCACCGGTCGTCATTTCGTCCGTATGTCCTTGGGCGGCGTGAGGGACGAATCCGAAATTCGCGGTCACCGCCGCACATACATTGGCTCCATGCCGGGCAAGGTCATCCAAGGGATGAAAAAAGCCAAGTTCTCAAACCCGCTGTTTTTGCTCGATGAAGTCGACAAAATGGGTGCCGATTGGCGGGGCGATCCCGCGTCGGCCTTGCTTGAGGTGCTGGACCCGGAACAGAACAGTACTTTCAACGATCACTATCTGGAGGTCGATTACGACCTTTCGGATGTGATGTTCGTGACGACAGCCAATACCTTGAGGATGCCGCAACCGCTTCTCGACCGTATGGAAATCATTCGCATCTCCGGCTACACCGAAGATGAGAAAGTCGAGATTGCCAAGCGGCACCTAATCAACAAGCAGATCAAAGCGGCGGGCCTCAAAAAAGACGAATGGGTTATTTCGGACGGCGCCTTGCGCGATCTAATCCGCTACTACACTCGGGAAGCCGGGGTACGGAATTTGGAGCGTGAGATCGCAAACCTATGTCGTAAGGCAACTAAGGAAATTCTCATCGAAGGGGATGGAAAAGCCGCGGTTAAGGTAACCTCGCGAAATCTGGAGAAATATGCGGGTGTGCGTCGTTTCCGTTATGGCGAAGTCGATGAAGAAGATCAGGTTGGCGTCGTTACGGGGCTGGCCTGGACGGAAGTTGGCGGTGAACTGCTTTCCATCGAATCCGTGATGTTGCCGGGTAAGGGCCGTATGACCATCACCGGTAAATTGGGCGATGTGATGCAGGAATCCATTCAGGCCGCTAAATCTTATGTGCAAGCACAATCCGTTACTTTCGGCATTGAACCGCCGTTGTTCCAGAAAAAGGATATTCACGTTCATGTCCCGGAAGGGGCGACACCCAAAGACGGGCCGTCAGCCGGTGTCGGTATGGTCACTTCCATTGTTTCCGTTCTGACCGGTAACGCCGTACGCAAGGATATCGCCATGACGGGCGAAATCACTCTGCGGGGACGTGTTCTCCCAATCGGTGGTTTGAAGGAAAAACTTCTGGCCGCCCTGCGGGGAGGGATCAAGACGGTTTTGATCCCGGCCGATAATGAGAAAGATTTGGCCGATATCCCCGATAACGTCAAAAAAGGTCTGAAAATTATTCCGGTGAAAACGGTCGATCAGGTTCTTGAGAAAGCCTTGGTTGCTCCTCTGGTTCCTATTGAGTGGGACGAAAGCGCCGAGGAATCGGCCGCTGGCGGGGCGAACGAATCGGACGACTCGGGCGATTTGACCCTAACCACTCACTAGAATCACTAAAAAATATACGTTGTAGAGGGCCGGGCCCTTCGGGAAAACAGTCCCGAAGGGCCCGGCTTTTCTATGAAATGGGAAGGGATACCTCTAATCGGCCCGATTTAGTTAAAATTGTCCCCAAAAAAGGTTCAAGAATCGCAAAAACCTGGGGAAAACTGCGGTTCTGTGATTGACGGACAAAATCCCGTTTCATACACTTCGCGCCTATATTCAATCCCGGAATGCAACGCATTCTATCATTGTTTTTACAAGGGGGCCTGAAGGTGAACAAAAACGATTTAGTTGCAGCAGTTGCTGGTGGTACCGGTCTTTCCAAAGCCGACGCAGGTAAAGCCGTTGATGGTGTGTTTGAAGCCATCTCCGACGCTCTGAAAAAAGGCGAAGAAGTTCGTTTGGTCGGCTTCGGTACCTTTAGTGTCGTCAAGCGTGCTGCCAGCGAAGGCCGCAATCCGCGCACCGGCGAAAAGATTCAGATTCCTGCCTCCAACCAGCCGAAGTTCAAAGCTGGCAAAGGCCTGAAAGACGCCGTCAACTAAGCAGTCTTTCAAAAAAAAGAATCAGAAAGAGCCGGTTGGATTTTATTTCCAACCGGCTTTTTTGTGAGTAAAGCATTAAAATTGGCTAGGCACTGTATGTAGTCCACATGGTTTGCCGTCTTCCAAAATACTGTGATCCTTTTAGACCCCTGACTTTTTTTGTGCTCGGACTAGGTGCGCCTTTGTTAATTTTGCTCATCCTGCATGGGGTAGCTTTTTTTGACCCCAATCTTGCTAGAGATATTTTTAGAGGAGAGCGCGGCCCTGTTGAAATTCTTCAGGTTTTGTTTCTGACAGGAGCCCTTGTGGTTGGCTTAAGAGTTTCTAAACTGGCCCTAATGCAAAACGTTCCCTACCTCTTAGGTTGGATCAGTCTAATGGTCTTAGGAACGGTCTACACCTTAGGAGAAGAAGCTAGCTGGGGGCAGCATTTCTTTCTTTGGGAAACTCCAGATACTTTTTCGCGCTTGAATGATCAAAATGAGAGTAACCTTCATAATATTTCAAGTTGGTTTGATCAGAAGCCACGATTAATTCTGGAAATTGGAATTATTGTCGGTGGGATTATTTATCCAATTTGGCGTCAGTTAAAAAAGACGCCCCCTTTTTCACCTAAGACATTGGCTTACTGGATTTGGCCTCCAGTTATCTGCGCGCCCTCGGCGATTTGTGTCGTGTTAGCACGAATCTTTGACAGTCTCTCAGAACGGGGCTTCCAATATACCCCAGGAATCAACGGCATTCAGCATGCAGAAGAGCAAGAACTCTTTATGTATCTTTTCGTTTTCACATATGCGGTGGTTTTGCTTTGGAAATTAAAACGAGAAAATAATCGTCATTTTTAATGATGATCGTTTTTGGGGATTGAAGTGTGATGCAATTCAGAGTAAGCAGGGCACCCACATCAAAAAGGGCGGTTAGCTCAGCTGGGAGAGCGACTGGTTTACACCCAGTAGGTCGGCGGTTCGATCCCGTCACCGCCCACCAAATTCCCGCATAAAATAATCGACCTGCTTGCTTAGCCCTACTTGAGGGATTGCAGAGCCTTGTTTTTGTAGTTGAGCAGAAAGTTTTCTTCTGTTTCAAAAACCTCTGCAAATGTAAAAGAGTGGTCCCAAAAAAGGGCAACCCCGGATTCGTCTTCAGTCAGTTTCCGTCCTAAATCTTGTCTTGAAATATAATTTTTAGAATCGAGGATCAGGCGTTGGTCCTTAACCGTGAACTTTACGTGATTTCCCTCAATTTCACAGAACCACCGGTGATGATAAAAACCAACTTCCGGAACCTTTCCAAACAGACGCTTTAACCAAGAGAAGCGGGTTTTACAGAAGATTTCACGTGCTCGAGACGGCATTTCTATGTAGCCACTCTTGCTTACCCGAATCATTTCTTCACAGGTAATCAGCGGATCCCGCACGTCTTCTAAAAGGTGGGAGCAAAAACAGAAATCAAAGAACTTGTCAGGAAATGGCCAGTTGGTTTTGCAAGCGTCGTATACCGTCCAGGTCTCCTTAGAGAAACGTTGAGAATTCTCAGGATCAATTGCTTCACTCTGTCGCCGGGTTTCATACTCGCCTAGATCAATGACATGCGTGGCTAAATTGAACGGTTGGAACCAACCACCAACATCCAAGACTTTTTCAGATTCGCTTGCTACTTCAATTACTTTAGGAAGATTTTTATAAAGAATCATCAAATCGGTTCCAATTTTGGAAATAGGTTATGTAGGTGATATGAGGAAAAACTTGCATATAAAATATGACAGCCGACGACTTCTATTTTGCTTTCTTTAGACTTCTGAAACAAGCTCTAACCAATCTGTTTCATATGTCAAAAACTGGAGAAAAAAAGGGATAATCACCCCTGTAATTTCTTTTATAATCCCCTCTCGAAGGTGAGTTGATATTTCCCGATCTGGTATGACCAAAATTAATCTCTGTTTTGATGCTTGTTCCTGCTTGACACCTGCCCGGAGTGGCTTTAAACACCCGGTCACCGACAGCGACGGACCCATGGGGGTGTAGCTCAGTTGGTTAGAGCGCTGGCCTGTCACGCCAGAGGCCGCGGGTTCGAGTCCCGTCACTCCCGCCATTACCGGTCCATTGGACCGATCCGTCGCTGAAGGGAACCCCGGTGAGCCATCACCGAATATCGGGATGAGGGAGATGCTTAAAACTCAGCAAAAATCCGCTGCATCTGTAACCCCGGTTGAAACTCGCTTTTTTGCTGTACATTTCGTTTTTCTAATGTTGTCGGTGTTTGGGTGTGCAGCCCTGACCGTTTCGCCTTTTCTTCGTCTCGTGCCAACTTTTTCAAGGGTGTGAAAGGACCGCCGCAATGGATGCGCTACTTTCAGAATACCTTCCGATCCTGATTTTTCTCGGCATCGCCATCGCGCTTGCCGGCATCATGATCGGAGCGTCCGTCATCGTCGCCCAGCAGCGTCCCGATACGGCCAAGAACTCGCAATACGAATGTGGGTTCGACGCTTTCGAGAACGCGCGGATCAAATTCGACGTCCGGTTCTATCTCGTCGCCATTCTGTTCATTATTTTCGACCTTGAAGTCGCCTTTCTGTTCCCCTGGGCAGTGACCCTCGGAAATCTAGGCATGTACGGCTTCTGGTCCATGATGATCTTTTTGGGCATTCTCACCATTGGCTTTATTTATGAATGGAAAAAGGGAGCCCTGGAATGGGAGTAGAATCCAACTCCGGCGCTCAGCCCGTTCCTGCGGCTGACAATCAGGACGCCATCCTGAAAAACATCAATGAGGATATGGCGAATAAGGGCTTCATTGTCGCCAACCTCGACAAAGTGGTCAATTGGGCCCGGACTGGTTCTTTGTGGCCTATGACCTTCGGTCTCGCTTGTTGCGCCATTGAGATGATGCACTCCTTCATGGCGCGCTACGACATGGACCGTTACGGCCTTGTGTTTCGGCCGAGCCCCCGTCAGTCGGACGTGATGATCGTGGCGGGAACTCTGACCAATAAAATGGCCCCGGCATTCCGCAAGGTTTACGACCAAATGGCCGAACCGCGCTATGTGCTCTCCATGGGGTCCTGCGCCAATGGCGGCGGCTACTACCATTATTCTTATTCCGTTGTCCGGGGCTGCGACCGTGTGGTTCCGGTGGATGTTTACGTTCCCGGCTGTCCTCCGACAGCGGAAGCGCTTGTTTACGGACTCCTTCAATTGCAGAAGAAGATTCGGCGGACTGGCACCCTGTGGCGCTAGGCCGCGTTTTTCTTGCGAGGCGATATGACCAAAGCACTTGAGGATCTGGGCGAATATATTTCTGCGGCGCTGCCCCAGGAAGTCGTGAACACCGAGGTTAAGCTCGACGAGCTGATCGTGGAGGTTCATCGCAACGCCCTCGTCAAGGTAATGACATTTCTGCGCGACGACGCCAACTGCCTGTTCAAACAGTGCATGGACGTGACCGCAGCGGACTATCCGGAACGGGAAGAGCGTTTCGAGGTCGTCTATAATCTTCTGAGCCTGAGCCACAATATGCGGGTGCGGGTCAAGGTGATGACCGATGAAGAAACACCTGTTCCTTCCATTGTCGAGGTGTACAGCTCAGCCAACTGGTTCGAACGTGAAGCCTGGGACTTGTTCGGCATTTATTTCTCCGACCACCCTGATCTGCGCCGCATGCTTTCCGACTACGGTTTCGAAGGCCATCCGCTGCGTAAAGATTTTCCGCTCACCGGTTATGTGGAAGTCCGTTACGACGAAGATCAGAAGCGTATCGTCTACGAGCCCGTAAAGCTGGCCCAAGACTTCCGGAACTTCGACTTTATGAGCCCGTGGGAAGGGATGCAGGGCATCCTCCCGGGAGATGAAAAGGCGGAGGGCGAAGCCTGATGTCCCACGAAATTAAAAACTATCATCTGAACTTCGGTCCTCAGCACCCGTCTGCGCACGGTGTGTTGCGTCTCATCGTCGAAATGGACGGTGAGGTCGTTGAACGCTGCGACCCGCATGTCGGTCTGCTGCACCGGGGCACCGAGAAGCTCATTGAGTATAAGACCTACCAGCAGGCGACCCCGTATTTCGACCGTCTGGACTATGTCTGCCCGCAGAACCAGGAACACGCTTTCGTTCTGGCGACAGAAAAGTTGGCGGGCATTGAGGTGCCGTTGCGCGGTCAGTACATTCGCGTTCTGACTGCTGAGTTGGGCCGGATTACCAACCACATCTTCAACATCTGTGCTTTCGCCATGGACATTGGCGCCATGACGCCCTTCCTTTGGGGCTTCGAAGAGCGTGAAGTCCTGATGGAATTCTTCGACCGCATGTGCGGCGCGCGTCTCCACATGAATTACTTCCGGCCCGGTGGGGTTGCCGCCGATTTGCCTGACGGCTTGCTGGAAGACATCATGGCTTGGAGCGAACGGTTCCCGCAGGTTGTCCAGGATATCGAAGGGCTGCTGACCGAAAACCGGATCATGAAGCAGCGTTCCGTCGATATTTGCGGCCTGACTGCGGAGCAGGCTCTCGATCTAGGCTATTCAGGCCCCATGCTGCGGGCTGCAGGCGTACCTTGGGACCTTCGCAAGGCGCAGCCTTATGACGTCTACGACCGCATGGACTTCGATATTCCCGTGGGCAGCCATGGCGACGTCTATGACCGCTACGTGGTTCGCATCAAGGAAATCTATGAAAGCCTGAAGATCGTCAAGCAGTGCATCAACGAGATGCCGGACGGTCCTTTCAAGGAAGATAGCGGTAAGTTCGCTCCGCCGTTGCGCAGTGATATGAAGACCAAGATGGAATCGCTGATCCATCACTTCAAACTGTTCACCGAAGGTTTCAAGGTTCCCGAGGGCGAAACCTATACGGCCGTCGAGGCTCCGAAAGGGGAGTTTGGCGTCTACTTGGTTTCCGACGGCTCCAACCGGCCCTACCGTTGTAAGATTCGGGCACCCGGATTTGCTCACCTCCAGTCCACGGACTTTACGTCCAAGGGCTATATGTTGGCCGACTTGGTTTCCAATGTGGGCTCCATGGATATTGTTTTCGGTGAGATTGACCGATGAGTGCATCAAGCCAGACCATAGAACAACCGACGAGCTTCGAGTTCACCAAGGAAACCCTTGAAGCTGCGAAAGCCGTCATCGCCAAATACCCGGAAGGGCGTCAGCAGAGCGCCGTGATGCCGTTGCTCGACCTGGCCCAACGCCAGAACGACAACTGGTTGCCGATTGTCGCCATGGACTATGTGGCCGACATGCTCGGTATGCCGCCTATGAAGGTCTATGAAGTTGCGCACTTCTACACGATGTACAACACCAAGCCGGTGGGCAAACATCATGTACAGGTCTGCACCAATATTTCCTGCTTCCTGCGCGGGTCCGATAAAATTTTGTCGGCTTGCAAGGAAACATTGGGAATTGGCCTGGGGCAAACAACGGAAGACGGCGAATTTACGCTCTCCGAAGTGGAATGCCTGGGTGCTTGCGTCAATGCGCCGATGATCCAGGTTAACGACGATTTTTACGAAGACCTCACCGAAGAAAGCACCAAAACGGTTCTCGAGGCCTTGAAGAAGGGCGAACAGCCGAAAACAGGTCCGCAGGGCGAGCGCGCAGGCTGTCAGCCTGCAGGCGGCCTGACCTCGCTGAAGGGGGGCTCCTGATGCTTAGTGACAACGACCGCATCTTCAAAAACATCTACGGCATAAAAGGCAAGGGGCTTGATGTCGCCAAATCTATTGGAGACTGGAAAGACACCAAGGAAATCCTATCCAAAGGCCGTGACTGGATCATCGATCAGGTCAAAGAATCCGGGCTTCGCGGCCGTGGGGGGGCGGGCTTCGGCACCGGCCTTAAATGGTCCTTTATGCCGAAAGAGTCCGACGGGCGCCCCAGTTATCTTGTGGTTAACGCCGATGAGGGCGAGCCTGGAACCTGTAAAGACCGCGAGATCTTACGCGCCGAACCTCATAAATTGGTTGAGGGCTGCCTGATCGCCGGTTTCGCCATTGGCGCTCACGCTGCCTACATCTACATTCGTGGCGAATTCTACCGGGAGGCCGAAGCGCTTCAGGATGCTATCGATGAGGCCTATGCAGCCGGATTGCTCGGTGAAGATGCCTGCGGCTCCGGCTGGAAGATGGATGTTTATGTCCATCGCGGCATGGGCGCCTATATCTGCGGTGAAGAAAGCGCGTTGATCGAAAGCCTCGAAGGCAAGAAAGGTCAGCCTCGCCTCAAGCCGCCGTTTCCGGCCGGTGTTGGGCTCTACGGTTGTCCGACTACGGTCAACAACGTGGAATCAATCGCCGTCGTTCCGGAAATCTGCCGCCGTGGCGGTGAGTGGTTCGCTTCACTTGGCAAGCCGAACAACACCGGAACCAAACTTTTCTGTATTTCTGGTCACGTCAACAATCCCTGCACGGTCGAAGAAGAAATGGGCATTCCGCTCAAGGAACTTCTCGAAAAGCATTGCGGCGGCGTCGTTGGCGGCTGGGACAACCTGCTGGGTGTCATTCCCGGCGGCTGCTCCGTGCCCATCATGCCTGCCGAGGTGTGCGATACCGTGACCATGGATTTCGACGGTCTCCGCGAAGTGGGATCGGGGCTTGGTACGGCCGCCGTGATCGTGCTGAACAAGGAAGCCGACGTTGTCAGGGCGATCACCCGTCTTTCCCGCTTCTATATGCATGAAAGCTGCGGCCAGTGTACGCCTTGTTCGGAAGGCACCGGCTGGATGTGGCGCATGATGGAGCGCATGGTCACCGGGGATATGAAGGTTGAAGAGATCGACATGCTGGAGCAAGTCACCAAGCAGGTCGAAGGGCACACCATTTGCGCCCTGGGTGATGCGGCCGCATGGCCCATCCAGGGTTTGATCCGGCACTTCCGCCCGGAAATCGAAAAACGGATCGCCGATTTTCAGGCGTCCAAGAACGCAGCGGCATAGGAGAGCTCGATGCCTACGCTGACTATTGATGGCAATGAGATTGAAGTCGAAGCCGGATTGACGGTGCTTCAGGCCTGCGAACAGGCCGGTATCGAAATTCCGCGTTTCTGCTATCACGAGCGTCTGTCCATTGCGGGCAGCTGCCGTATGTGTCTGGTTGAAATGGAGAAAGCGCCCAAGCTGATCGCTTCCTGCGCCATGCCGGTCGGAGATGGAATGGTCATCCATACCAACACCGACAAGGTGGTGAACGCACGCAAAGGGGTAATGGAGCTTCTTCTGATCAACCATCCCCTGGACTGTCCGATCTGCGATCAGGGCGGCGAGTGCGACCTGCAGGATCAGGCCGTTGCTTACGGCATCGGGCAGGGGCGCTATACGGAAGCCAAGCGGGCGGTCGAAGAAAAGAGCTTCGGTCCTCTGGTGGCGACCGAAATGACCCGCTGCATTCAGTGCACCCGTTGCGTCAGATTCTCCTCGCAAGTTTGCGGCACGCCCGAACTGGGCGGCATCGGACGTGGCGAGCATATGGAAATCACCACCTACGTGGATCGGGCGCTTTCCTCAGAGCTTTCAGGCAACCTGATCGACCTCTGTCCTGTGGGGGCGCTAACCAGCAAGCCTTATTCGTTTACCGCCCGGCCATGGGAACTGACCAAAACCGAAAGCATTGATGTTTTCGATGCCATCGGCAGCAATATTCGGATCGACTCAAAAGGCGGGCAGGTTTTACGGGTCATGCCGCGGGTCAACGAAGAGGTCAACGAAGAGTGGATCTCCGATAAATCCCGCTTCGCCATCGACGGTCTCTCAATGCAACGTATCGACCGGCCTTATATTCGCCGTAACGGCAAGCTGGCTCCGGCCACCTGGGCCGAGGCGCTCAAAGCGGCCGGTGAAAAGCTCAGCGGCGTCTCGGGTGCAAAATTTGCCGCTATTGCAGGCGATCAGGCCGATTGCGAAGCCATGCTGGCGCTTAAAGAACTTGCTGAAAAGATCGGTTCAGCCCATATCGATTGCCGACAAGATGGCGCAAAGCTTGATGCGGGCAACCGGGTCAGCTATTTGTTCAACAGCACCATCGCCGGGATCGACGAGGCCGACGCTATTCTTCTGATTGGCGTTAACCCGCGTTGGGAAGCGCCCGTGCTTAATGCCCGCATCCGCGAACGGTATCTGCAGGGCGGCCTGAAAATCGGTATGATCGGCGAAGCGCTCGACTTGACCTATCCTTACGAGCATGTGGGTACGGGGCCGACGGACTTTGCCAAGATTACCGGCGGCAAGAGCGATTTCGCCAAAATCCTTAAATCGGCTGAAAAACCGATGGTTATTCTCGGGGCAGGCGTTCTCACCCGTCAGGACGGAGCCGACATTCTCGGTAAGGTTCGCGCCATGGCCGAAAACCGCGGCATGATCAAGGACGGCTGGAACGGCTTTAACGTTCTGCACACTGCCGCCTCGCGTGTCGGTGGTCTTGATCTTGGCTTCGTGCCCGGTGAGGGGGGAAAGGATGCAGCGGGTATTCTCGAGGGAGCAGCCTCGGGCGACATTGAGGTCGTTTACCTGCTCGGCGCTGATGAAATTGACACCGGCAAGCTCGACAAAGCCTTCGTTATTTACCAAGGCCATCATGGCGATGCAGGCGCCAACTGCGCCGATATCGTATTGCCCGGTTCGGCCTATAGCGAAAAGAGCGGCACCTTCGTCAATACCGAAGGGCGGGTTCAGCGGAGCCAGAAGGCTGTGTTTGCGCCCGGTGAGGCCAAAGAAGACTGGGCAATTGTCCGTGCGCTCTCCGATGCAGCGGGCAAAACGCTTCCTTACGACAATCTCAACGATGTCAGAGCCCGTCTGGCTGAAATCAATCCGGTCTTTGGCGCACTTGATGAAGTGCAATCGGCCGAATGGACCGATTTCGGCGGAGCAGGGGAGCCCGATAAGGACGCCTTTATGCCGACAATCAACAATTTCTATATGACCGACCCGATCAGCCGGGTTTCCAAGACCATGGCTGAATGCACGGAGGTCTATATCCGACCGCAAACCGAGCAGAGGACCGGCACCGATGGTTGAGCTGTGGAACGATTACATTTGGCCGACGGCCTGGATCGTCATTAAGATCCTGGCAATCGTCGTTCCGCTGTTGGTGGCGGTTGCCTACCTGACCTATGCGGAACGTAAGGTCATCGGCGCAATGCA